>JALQZD010000085.1 GCA_023258495.1 Polaribacter sp. | reverse complement strand
GATCGATATGAAAATCAATCCAGAGGTTTCTACGGAGGTGCAGTCGGAATTATCGGACTGTTCGGTGATGTGAATCTAGCTATTGCGATTCGATCCTTTGTGAGTAAAAATAATGTATTGTATTCGCAGGCTGGAGCAGGAATCGTGATTCATTCTGATGAAGAAAAAGAATTGCAGGAGGTAAATAATAAATTAGCGGCTCTAAAAAAGGCGCTGGTGTTAGCAGAAAAAATTTGATATGGAAATATTAGTTTTAGACAATTACGATTCGTTCACCTATAATTTGGTGCACATGATCGAGAAAATCACGGGAACTTTTCCGTCGGTTTTTAGAAATGATGAAATCGAAGTCAGTGATATAGAAAACTACGATTTAATTGTGTTATCACCAGGTCCTGGAATTCCAGATGAAGCCGGTATTTTAAAAGAAGTGATTAAAACCTATGCGGGTAAAAAGCCAATATTTGGCGTCTGTTTAGGATTGCAGGCGATTACCGAGGTGTTTGGTGGAAAAATTGAAAACTTAGATGAGGTGTACCATGGTGTTGCTACAGAAATGACACTCACGGAATCATCGATTATTTTTAAGGATGTTCCGGAGAAATTTCAGGCTGCCAGATATCATTCTTGGATTGCTTCAAAGACTGATTTCCCGAATGAATTAAAAGTAACTGCTATTGATGATGAGAATAACATTCAGGCATTGGAACATGTGTCGTATCCTGTTTTTGGGGTTCAGTTTCATCCTGAATCCATTCTGACGGATGTTGGAGAACAAATTGTAACCAATTTTATTGAAGCCCATTCGAAATGAAACAAATCTTAAACGAATTATATCAACAAAAACGCCTATCCAAAGCTGAGGCAAAGCAGATTTTAATGGACATCGCTGCCGAGAAATATAATGACGCCCATTTGGCTTCATTTATGACGGTATTTATGATGCGTCCCATTACTGTGAATGAGTTATGGGGTTTTCGAGAAGCGTTAAAAGAATTGGCGATAACCGTTGATCTATCTGAATTCAATGCCATTGATATCGTTGGAACAGGAGGAGACGGGAAAGATACCTTTAACATTTCGACCTTAACGTCATTTATAGTCGCAGGAACGGGTCAGAAAGTGACCAAACATGGAAATTATTCGGTGTCGTCGCAATCGGGGTCATCGGATATGTTGGAAAGTTTTGGTTATGAATTTACGAATGATGAATCCGTCTTAAAAGCACAATTAGAAAAAGCAAATATTTGTTTCTTACATGCACCAAAATTTCATCCAGCGATGAAAGCGGTAGGTCCGACTCGACGTGCTTTAGCACTGAAGACCTTCTTTAATATGCTGGGTCCATTGGTGAATCCGAGTTCACCCAAGAATCACATGTTAGGGACCTTCAATTTAGAAGTTGCACGTTTGTACAATTATATCCTTCAGGAAGAAGGTGATAATTATGCCATTATTCACGCCTTAGATGGGTATGATGAAATTTCGTTGACAGGTCCATTTAAAGTGTATACAAGATTGGGTGAGAAGTTAGTTACTCCTTCGGATTTAGGGATGAACCCTGTTGATCCATCAGCGATTTTTGGTGGAAATAATGTAGCAGAAGCGGCTCAGATTTTCAAATCCATTTTGAGTGGTGAAGGTACCGATGCTCAGAATAACGTAGTGCTAACCAATGCTGCCTTCGCACTGCAGATTGTGGATTCAAAATTGTCGTTTTCAGATGCTTTTGAAACTGCGAAGGATTCATTATTAAGTGGGAGAGCAAAACAATGTTTAGAAAAATTAGTAGAGAAATAAAATGACGATTTTAGATAAAATTATAGCCTTTAAGAAAAAAGAGGTCGCTAAAATTAAAAAGGAAGTTCCGATCAAAAAGCTGGTCGAAAGCCCGAAGTTTAAGCGTACACCTATTTCTTTAAAAAAGTCATTATTAGAAGTAGGATCTACTGGAATTATTGCCGAATTCAAGAGGCAATCACCATCCAAAGGTATTATTAATGATAAAGTTTCGGTTACTGAAGTGACTCAGGGATATTTGGATGCGAATGTTGCAGCTCAAAGTATTTTGACAGACACCTCATTTTTCGGTGGTAGTATTGCTGATTTGTTGGAAGCAAAAACCATTAATCAATATAAACCTATTCTTCGAAAAGATTTCGTGATTGACGGTTTTCAAATTGTAGAAGCCAAAGCCATTGGTGCGGATGTGGTTTTGTTAATCGCGACTTGTCTCTCAGCGCAAGAATTAAAAAATTACGGGAATTTAGCCAGTGATCTTGGAATGGATGTGTTGTATGAAGTGCATTCACAGGAAGATTTAGATAAGATTTCTGACTTAGACAATAAGATTATTGGAATCAATAACAGAAACTTAAAAACCTTTGAAGTTGATTTAGACCATTCTATTCAGCTTGCGAATCAAATTCCAGATTCGAGCATCAAGGTTTCTGAAAGTGGTATATCGGATCCAAGAATTATTACAGGATTAAAAGAATATGGTTTCCAAGGATTCTTAATTGGTGAGAATTTTATGAAAGCTGAAAATCCTGGTGAGGCGTGTCAGGAATTTATCAATCAAATTCGATAGAAATGAAGTTGAAAGTTTGCGGAATGAAACATGAAGATAATATTCAGTCGATTGCTGAATTACAACCCGATTACATGGGGTTTATCTTCTATCCGAAATCCAAACGAAATTTCGAAAATCACATTCCTAAACTTTCAAAAGATATAAAGAAAACAGGTGTTTTTGTAAATATGCCTGTTGCTGAAATCATAGAGAAAATCGAACAATATGACCTTCAGGCGGTTCAGTTACATGGTGACGAATCCGTTGAAATAGTTAAAGAACTAAAATCAGAAAAACCGAATATTGAAATCATTAAAGTATTCGGAATAAAAGATGAATTTGAATTTTCAATTTTGGAAGATTATGCCGATGCGGTTGATTATTTCCTGTTTGATACCAAAGGAAAAGAACGAGGAGGTAATGGGGTCAAGTTTGACTGGTCGGTACTAAAAAAATATCATTTGAAAACGCCATTTATTCTGAGTGGCGGAATTTCTCCCGATGATATAGACGCGATAAAAGAAATAACAAAATCGGGATTACCGATTTATGGACTAGATATCAATAGTAAATTTGAAATCGAACCTGGATTAAAACATATAGAAGCAGTGAAAGGGTTCAAAAACAATTTAAACGAATTATGAGAGCAAAGTTTCAACCGGATGAAAACGGATACTTTGGACAGTTTGGAGGAGCTTATATTCCAGAACTGTTGTATCCAAATGTAAAAGAGATTGAAGATAATTACATCCAGATCATTGAATCGCAGGAGTTTCAAGAGGAGTACAAAAGCTTGTTGAAAGACTATGTAGGAAGACCTACCCCATTGTACTATGCGACTCGATTATCAGAAAAATATGGGGCACATATTTATTTGAAACGTGAGGATTTAAATCACACGGGTGCGCATAAAGTAAACAATACTGTTGGTCAGATTCTGATTGCCAAAAAATTGGGTAAAACTCAGATTATTGCCGAAACAGGTGCCGGTCAGCATGGTGTGGCTACAGCCACAGTTTGCGCATTGATGGGAATGGACTGTACTGTGTTTATGGGTGAGAAAGATATTGTACGCCAGGCGCCCAATGTTGCCCGAATGAAAATGTTAGGAGCAAAGGTGGTTCCTGCTACCAGCGGAAGCAAAACCTTAAAAGATGCAACCAATGAAGCCATTCGATATTGGATTCAGAATCCGCATACGTTCTATTTAATTGGTTCGGTTGTAGGTCCACACCCACATCCAGACATGGTGGCCAGATTGCAAGCTATTATTTCTGAGGAGATGAAATGGCAGTTGAAAGAAAAAACGGGAAGTGAGAATCCAGATACTATTATTGCGTGTGTAGGTGGAGGAAGTAATGCCGCTGGAGCGTTTTATCATTATCTAGAGGATGAAGAAGTAGAGCTAATTGCAGTAGAAGCGGCTGGTTTGGGTGTTCATTCTGGAGAAAGTGCAGCTACTTCTCAATTGGGAGAAGTCGGAATTATCCACGGAAGCAAAACGATTTTAATGCAAGATGAATATGGCCAGATTGTAGAGCCATATTCCATTTCTGCCGGATTGGATTATCCGGGAGTTGGTCCGCTACATGCGTTTCTTTTTGATACCAAAAGAGCCAAATTCATGAGTGCTACAGATCAGGAAGCTATTGATGCAGCTTTTGAATTGACTGAAATTGAAGGAATAATCCCAGCATTAGAAACAGCTCATGCCTTAGCTGTTTTAGGAAAAATGGAATTAAAATCAGATCAGGTTGTTGTGATCAACTTATCGGGTAGAGGAGATAAGGATTTAGAAACCTACATGAAACATTTGAAAGACTAATGAATTCTATAGCAAAACTTTTAAAAGAAAAACCATCAAAGGTATTATCCATATATTTTACTTCCGGATATCCAGAACTAAATGATACCACCCGAGTTATCGAAAACTTAGGTCAATCAGGCGTTGATTTTATCGAAGTGGGTTTACCCTATTCTGATCCATTAGCGGATGGCCCAACTATTCAGGATAGTTCGACCATTGCTCTTAAAAATGGAATCAATTTGGATATTGTTTTTGATCAATTGATGGCAATTAAAGATCAAAATACGACACCATTAGTAATTATGGGCTATCTAAATCAGGTGATTAAATACGGAGAACACAAGTTCTGTGAGAAGGTTGTGGCTTGCGGAATTGACACTGTAATTCTTCCGGATTTACCCATGGTAGAATATGAAAATCATTACAAAGAATTGTTTGATCACTATGGAATCAATAATGTCTTTTTAATAACACCGCAAACATCCGAAGAAAGAATTCGCAAAATTGATTCGTATACTAAAAGCTTCATTTACATGGTGGCATCAAGTTCCATTACGGGTGCTAAAGGAGAAATCTCGGATGGACAAATTCAATATTTTGAGCGAATCCAAGCCATGAATTTAAAAAGTCCATTAATCATAGGTTTTGGGATTTCAAATCATGATACTTTTTCAAAGGCTTGTGAATATGCTAATGGTGCCATTATTGGTTCGGCCTTTATCAGACATTTAGAGCGAGAAGGTGTTGATGGAATATCCGAATTTACAACACAAATAGTAGGCTCTTAGTAATCCTAATATGACGAAATAAAAAAGCCCAAAGAATCGCTTTGGGCTTTTTTTATTTAAAATTTTTCATTCGTCTAGTTGGTGTCCACAACAATTACCCCGTTCGCTCCTCTGGAACCGTAGGCAGCGGCATCTGGGCCTTTCAGAATTGTGATTTTTTGAATCTGCATTGGAACAATATTTCCGAAGATATCCTGACTCACTTGTACTCCGTTAACAATGAACAATGGGGTAGTACTTCCATTGACTGTATTGAATCCGCGAATTGTGATTTCGTTGCTTGTAGAAACATCAACACCAGGAACACGACCTCTTAAATAATCGTAGATATTACGAAATTGAACAGGGTCTAGTGTCTTTTTATTTACGTCATTAACAA
>JALQZD010000025.1 GCA_023258495.1 Polaribacter sp. | reverse complement strand
AAATTCTGGATTGTCGTGTGGTGGCAAAACCAAAGGTGAAAACCTACTTTGTCTTCTGTCTGTAAAGTTTTCAAAATTTACAAAGGTTGTTCCCCATTTGAAATTGCGCATTAAAAGCAATCCCATAGTTATAAAATCCGTGGTTTCTGTGCCATTAGACAAAAACTGCTTTCCTGTGTAAAAAGTTTCATAACCTATGCGCCATTTATCAGATTCGTACATTAAAACGCTACCTGCATTATGTTTTGCTGTGAGCGGTTTTTGCGGATTTCCTGCCAAATAGTTCAGCTTTGTATCAATGAGTGCATAGTTTAAAAACCATCTAAAATCCTTGTACGTAAATTTAATATTGGTTTCCGCTCCCTTGCTTATTATTTTATCGGTTGCATTTTCAAACATAAAAAATCCATCGTCTGTTGAATTTAATAATAGCCCGTTGTTAATAGCTGAAACGTAGAAGAGTTGGTTAACACTAAAACCTACCACATCGAATAACCTTGTTTGGTAATTCACATCAAAATTGACACCATAGGAACGTTCTGCCTTTAAAGCAGATTTATCTATAGCAAGTACATTTTCAAAACTGATATATTCCGCCTCTTCGGTGAAAATATCTGGAATTTTATAACCTAATCCACCACCAATTCTGCTCGAAAATCCGCTGTCGTTCTTGTAAAGCAAGGAAACTCTTGGAAGTGGAAAAAAACCGAAATCTGTATTGTAGTCTGCTCTTAATCCTGTTTCTAAAATCCAACTATCTGAAACGTCGTAAATGTTGTTTACAAATGCTCCATAAGTAACGTCTGATTGGTCTCGTTGTAATGTCGCATTATCATTTTCATCAAAATTAGATGTGTATAAATTTGCACCAAAAATCCAATCGGTTTTTTTGGATGCCTTTTGATAGTTGATTTCTGTGAATGTATTGGTTTGTTTGCCGTCAAAACTGAAATCGGTAATAGATAGTTTTCTATCGAAAAATGAGATGCTATTCTTGATGTTCAATGAACTGACCGAATCTATCTGTGTTTCGTAAACAGCCTGACTGCTCAATCTTTTAGAAAGATTTTCTTCGGTATATTGATGAATCCCATTTTCGCCACTTTCAATTTTTGTAATGTCTCCACCAATTCTGTCGTCATAAGTTCCATTTAAACCTATCCAAAAAGTTGTTTTTTCTGAAGGATAATAAAAGAATTTGGGGTTAAAAGATAACGAAGTTGTTTTTGGTAGATTGCTGAAACCATCATCTTCTGGGTCATACGCTTTTTGGTAATGACCAGAACTGTATAATGAAACTCCAAATTTTTCATTTCGCTTACTATAAAAGACATTTGCTGTACTACCCAAAGCTTGTGTTTGAGTTAGCATAATATCCAAAGATGGTTCTTCATCAGGTGTTTTTGATACCATATTTATTAAACCCGCAATAGCCCCTCCTCCATAAAGTGTAGAAGAACTTCCTTTTATTATCTCAAATTGTTGTAGGTCTAGAGGCGGAATTTGTAAAATACTCAAACCACTTGAAAATCCACCATACAAAGGAAATCCGTCTCTTAAAAGTTGTGTATAACGTCCATCGAGACCTTGAATTCTAATATTGGTGTTTCCACTACTTAACGAGGTTTGTTGCATTTGTATTCCGGTACTTTCACGAAGTACCATTGAAATATTGGTTGGATTCATTACTGCTTTTTCGCCCAACTCTTCCACACCTATAAATTCTATTCTCGTGGGTATTTTTTTAACAGTTCGTGTACTTCTTGAAGATTGTATAACGACTTCATCCAATTCATTTCCTCCCGATTCGAGCTTGAAAGAGAACTCTTTTTTTGTGCCAACCTCAATAGTGGTTTCAATGGTTTTGAAACCTACATATAAAATTTTTACGGTTTGGTTTCCATTTGGGATTTCTGTAAATGTGGCAATTCCGTCAAAATCTGTTACTGCTCCTTTCTCTAATTCTTCAAAATATACAGTCGCTCCCAATAATGGCCCATCTGTTTCGGCATCGCTCACAGAAATGGAAATATCACTCGTTTGTGCTAATGATATAATTGATAACATTAAAAATAATGTGTTTAAAAATACTTTTTTCATTTGCTTATTCTGGTTTTTAAGAATATTGCAAATGTATTTAGCATTTACCGCAACTCGATTGCAAAGATTATCTGTTGCAGTTGTCGCACAGGCCTTTCACGACCATATTTGCTTGTTGTAACTTGAAATTTTTTGGAAGTTGAATATTGGGAATAGGAACGTCGAAAAGACAAAACGTTTTGTCGCAGTTAGTACAATAAAAATGATAGTGCAAATCTTTTGGGTCGCAGTTACAGCCTTCCGCACAAACTGCATATTTGGTCATTCCAGAGCCATCTTCAATGCTGTGGATAACTTTGTTTTCCTCAAATGTTTTTAGTGTTCTGAAAATAGAACTTCTATCCGTATAGGGCAGCGCATTTTCAATATCCTTTAATGATTGAGCTTTTTCTAGGCTTAAAAGATGGCGCAGAACAACCGTTCGTACTGCGGTGTTTTTTACTTTTTTTATTTTTAGGATTTCTTCTTCCGTTTGCATTTTCCTAATATATCATTTTTTAGAGTATTGTCTTTTCAGCAACAACTTTTGTTTTCTTGAATCGGCGGACAAGGCACAGTTCCGTAAGAACAATAAACACAACAATCTCCTTCATTTGGTTTTAGAACAGTTTTGCAACTCTCACATTCATAAAAGAATTGACAAGATTCCGTTGGCATTTCTTCTACTTTTTTATGTCCGCAGTTTGGGCAAGTTATTTCAGATGTCAATATAGTTTCCATTATTTTTCTTTTTTGTCGGTCACGTTATAACCTGTAGAATTAATTGCTTTCTCAATTTCCGCTTCATTGGTCTTGGTTTTATCAAATTCAATGATTGCATTTCCACTTTCGTATGATGCTTTTGAGCTCACGATTCCGCTGAGTTTATTTACTTCGTGGTTTACGTGTTCCTCACAACCCGCACAGGTCATTCCACTAATTTTAAATTCAGTTGTTTTAATATCCGATTTATCTACTACGATAATGTGTTTTGCCGTGTCTGGGTAAAAAATTCCTGAATAGTATGGAAATGCCAACATTACTATTGCAAATACAGTTATAATTCCTAAAAAAGTTTTGGACTGTGTGAATTTTGGTTTTTCGTCTGTCTCACATTCACAATCGATTTCCTTTTTAGGCTTTAGCATTTGATACCAGGCAAAACCAAGAACCAAAATTGTCAAACCGATGAAATATGGTCTTGCAGGTTCGAGCCACGAAAAACTAGAAGCAAGCCCACTTGTCCCAGCAACAAGAGCCAAAACTGGTGTGATGCAACAAAGTGAAGCAGCAAATGCTGTTAAAAGTCCTGCGCCGATTAATTTTTTGTCTGTTTTCATATTGATTCCAAAATTTTATTTTCGTGAAGTATTTTGAAAAACGGTTTGAGCATTTTTCCATACTCTTTTGTCAATGAGTAGAAAATGGTTTGTGCCTGTCTTTCTGTTTCAATGAGTTTTCGGTCTTTGAGTTTTCGCAGGTGTTGTGAAATTGCCGAAATGGTCATTCCGAGAATGTCGCTCAAGTCGCAAACGCAAAGTTGTTTCTCTTCGTAAAGTAAGAACAGGATTTTCAGTCTTACATTATTACCAGCCAATTCAAGTCCGTTCGATAAATAGTCAAACGAACCGTTCAGTTCTGAAACTCGGTCTTTACAACGGTTGATTTGTTTAATGTCCGCCTGTTGTCTTATACAAGAAATGTTGTCCATACTGAAAATATAGTCAATTTGTTTATTTAAGCAACTACTAAAATATCAAAAAGAATCCGATTTTGTCTATCGGGTTGTGTTGTCTTAGCCTTGCCACTAACATAGCGCTAAGCGAAATCACTTGGTTAACAAACGAGCGTCCGGCTGAGATAGAAACGTATTGGAACACCGAATACCCCGAAATAGACACTGCTCAAGGTAAAATCGAACTGATCACCAAATCTGGATATGAACTCATCAATCACTTCATTCTGAAGGAAAATAGCTGGCTTAACAATTA
>JALQZD010000338.1 GCA_023258495.1 Polaribacter sp. | reverse complement strand
GAATACGAAATGGCCCCTACCTCGTCCAGTGCAAGGCTTAAAAATCGAATTGATTTTACTTCAATATGAGTTCCGTTCTGCAGTGTAGCTTCAAAACTTCTGGATAACCATCCTTCTTTCATATTCAATTCACGGCGAAATTTTGAAACTGATTTACATGTATTTAAATCTAGTTCTTCGCCATTCACGGTTACGTGAATTCCAATCCAATTTGGTGCATTTAATACTTTGGCGAAATACTCTGGATACCCATTTTTCCACCAACCTACCCTAGTTTTATCTGGATAATAGACACCTGCTATATAACTTCCTTGAAAGGTGTCACCAGAATAATTTTCTTCAAAATTGGCGCGTTGCCCCATGGCTCCATTCCCAATACTGAAAATGCTTTCTGATGATTTGATATGTTGTGGATCAAAACCTTCTTCTATGATCGACCATTCGTTCGGAATGATATAATTTTGATTCATTTAAAATTATTTTAATTATTACAATACCTTGTAAATGTGTTAATTCATTAACGATTTCAGGAACTCAACTGAGAGCTCTGTAAAGTCTTTAAAGACGTAATCTGCCTCATATAAGACGTTTTGTTCTCCAATCCCAATTGAAATCATATCCGCAGCATTTGCGGCCTGAATTCCGGCAATGGAGTCTTCAAAAACGATACACTCGGCTGGAGGTACCTGTAATCCATCGGCAGCTTTTAAAAACACCTCCGGGTTTGGTTTGCCCTTAATTACACTATTACCATCTACTATACATTCAAATTTGCTTAGTAGATTGATTTTTTCGAGAATAGGAACCGCATTTTTACTCGCAGACCCCAGGGCAATTCCTTGATTATTCTGAATTAAAAAATCGAGAATTTTTTCTGTATCGGGAAGAATTTCACTTTCGTCCATTTTGGTTATATACTCTAAGTATTCCTCATTTTTCTGGACTAATAATTTTTGAAATTCATCAGCAGAAACCGTCTTGTTTCCCCAATTCAAAATCTTTTCTAAACTATTAATTCTGCTTACTCCTTTCAATTGCTCATTTTGCTCTTTGGTAAAATCAATACCTAAGGAGTTTGCCAGATTTTTCCAGGCTAAAAAGTGGTATTTCGCAGTATCTACGATAACACCATCTAAGTCAAAAATAAATCCTTTTCTAGTCATTAAACGCTTTGTTTTTAGGCAACTACTTTGTCATCAACATCTGTTACCCTATTGACCAATAAGGCAGCAATTACAAATGACACCCCACTCATCACTAAGGCGAAAATCGGTTGATCATTGTATAAGTACTTCACCATTGGTCCACCAATAAGTGCATTCAAAATTTGAGGTAAAACAATGAAGAAATTAAATATTCCCATGTATACTCCCATTTTTCGTGCTGGAATAGATCCGGCCAGAATTGCATATGGCATAGCCAAAATACTTGCCCACGCGATTCCGATTCCGACCATTGATACGATCAATAGGTTTTTGTCTTGAATCACATACAATGACAATAATCCTACCGCACCAATGAGCAATGAATACGAATGCGTTTTTTTTCTACCGAGCTTCTTTGCAATCGCTGGTAAAAAGAAGGCATAAATAGCCGATACAAAATTGTACACTCCAAATAAAATTCCAACCCAGTCGCCTGCGTCCTGGAATCCTTTACTGTGCGTATCTGTAATATCTAAACCATAAATATGCGATGCAATTGCAGGCGTTGAAAACACCCACATTCCGAAAAGTCCAAACCATGAGAAAAACTGAACCCATGCCAACTGTCGCATGGTCGTAGGCATTTTGGCAAAGTCTGAAAAAATAGTCATCAAACTTGATGATTCTTCTTCAATTACCTCTTCACCAGATGCGTCATGGATACGCTTCATTTCTTCTGGAGAATATTCTTTAGTCGTTAGTACAGTGACCAGAATACTACCAATAAGAACAGCTGCACCAATAAAAAAGGACAGTAATAAATTCAATGGAACTTCTCCAACAGCAGCTTCATTTGAAACACCAAACCAATTCGTTAGTACATAGGGTAACCAGGAACCGATGACAGCTCCTATTCCAATAAGTACAGTTTGAACGCTAAATCCGAGCGTTCGTTGATCAGATGGTAAAACATCAGCAACTAAGGCTCGGAAAGGTTCCATAGCGATGTTGAATGAGGCATCCATAATCATAAGCATCCCTGCACCAACCCATAAGGCAGGCATGAATGCAGTAAACATATCCGAATTTGGCATGAGTATAAGACCAAAAGAAGCCAGAATGGCACCTACTAAAAAGTAAGGTCGTCTTCGTCCTAATTTGGTCCAGGTTTGATCACTGTAATGCCCCACAATGGGTTGAACGATTAAGCCAGTTAACGGAGCTACTATCCAAAACCATGACAGTTCATGGACATCTGCTCCAAAAATTTGTAGAATTCTACTTGCGTTCGCATTTTGCAATGCAAAACCCATTTGAACTCCTAAAAATCCAAAGCTTAGATTCCAGATTTCTAAAAAAGAAAGTGTGCGTTTTTTCATTATCGTATTTCGTTAATTCATACGATAAGCCGAGACTTATCAATTGATTCTGTGTGAAGTGTAAATTATTGATAAATCAAATTTCGGTGGTCAAAGATATGTTTTTTAAAGAAATAGTGTTAAAAAACTGAGGTATTTCTACGACGACGATTTCGTAGACTCTCTCACAATGAGATCTGAAGAGATGACATTTCTTCGTGGATGATAATCTTCCGAATCATTCTCAATATGATGAATTAACATCTCGACCGCCTGTTTTCCCATTAAAAAGCCATGTTGCGCCACACAAGTTATTGAGGGTGTAGAATATTCAGAAATCAATCCGTCTGTAAATCCAATCACTGAGATATCATTTGGTACATCAAATTGCTTTTCTTTCGCGTAGCGAATGCATTTCGCTGCATAGATTTCATTCACCGCTAAAATTCCATCAATATCCTGGTCAAAAATATGGGAAATTTGCGTATTAAAATCTTTATCATCATCAATCTCAACAATCAGTGATGCATCTGATTTGATGTAATTTTCTATTAATGCTTTCTCGTAACCTTGTCTGCGTAAAGCACTCACGCTAACATGATTAGGTGTTGTAACAAGTGCTATTTTTTTACATCCTGAATGCAAAAGATAATCGGTCGCTTTGTATCCGCCCCCAACATCGTCTACCACAACCTTATCACACATGATTTCGCTGACCACCCGATCAATTAAAACCAATGGAATTTCCTCTGAAACCAAATCTTTAAAGTGTGAAAAGTCTTTATTTTCCAACGTTTCATTGGCTATTGAAACAATCAATCCGTCAACACTTCCGTTAGATAGTACACGAAGGTTCTCATATTCTTTCTTATACGATTCCTTCGAAAAACACACCATAATATGATACCCTTTCTCATTAGCAACCTCTTCGATACCTTTAATAATGGTGGAGAAAAAATGATGAACGATTTGCGGTAAAATCACCCCAATTAATTTTGTTTTCTGATTGCGTAGCTGTAACGCTAAATTATTGGGTTTATAGTTGTATAAATTCGCGTAAGCTTGAATTTTCTGTTTGGTTTCCTCACTAATTTCATGACTATCTTTTAGGGCTTTGGATACCGTTGATGTGGAAACTCCCAATTCCTTTGCAATTGTCTTAATTGTAATTTTCTGCTTCATTTATTACAAAGTTGTAAATTTTCATTCCGGAATTTTACGAAACATACTATTTTTTAATTAAAGTTGTCAACACGAAACCGTTTTCGCAATTCCGAAATTATTGATTTTTCTGCGCTTTCCATATATATTTATCTCGTGAAGTGTAAAATTATTGTTAAAATTTCAAAAAGCAATAGTTATTAATTAACAATGTATAAATGAGAAACTTTAAATTATTTTTAATTGGAATGCTTTTATGCTCCTCATTTACCATGTTTGCCCAACAAACGGTAAAAGGTGTCGTAAAAGAAAAGGCATCAGGTGAGCCTTTACCTGGTGTTAGCGTTGTTGTAAAAGGCACAACCAAAGGATCTGAAACAGATTTCGACGGTAAGTTCTCGATTAGTAATGTGAAGACAGGAGATGTTCTTGTGTTTCAATTCTTAGGATTTTCCGAAAAAGAAGTCGCCTTAGGATCCAACTTCAATCTAACCATAGAACTTGAAGAATCTTCAGAACAATTAGATGAAATTGTTGTTATCGGTTATGGTACAACCACCGTAAAAGATGCAACTGGTTCTGTAGAAGCTATTACAGCAAAAGAAATGACAAAAGGAATGTTCACTGCCGCAGACAGGCGCAAACATCTAGCCATCAAACGGCAACATCCTAATCTTGATATACGATTTGTCTTTGAGAACAGCAGACGTAAGCTACGTAAAGGTGCTAAGTCTACATACGGTGAATGGTGTATTAAATACGGATTTCGGTACTACGATAGAATTATTCCAGAAGAGTGGCTGAAAGAAAAAGGCAAAAACAAGCACCCAAAGTTTATCAAGTTTGGTGGCACAAAAGTGAAAAGGAGATAGATATGGATAACATTACAGACAAGATGGCTAGGGAAATGCAAGATGAAGATTTCATGA
>JALQZD010000315.1 GCA_023258495.1 Polaribacter sp. | reverse complement strand
ATAAATGGATATGGCATATGTATGACACCATAAAAGGATCGGATTATTTGGGTGATCAAGATGCCATTGAATTCATGTGTAAAAATGCCGCTGAGGCAATTTATGAATTAGAACACTATGGCATGCCATTTGACCGAAACTTGGATGGAAAGATATATCAGAGAGCTTTTGGCGGCATGACTAAAAATTTTGGTGAAACTTCCATTTCAAGAACATGCTCAGTGGCCGATCGAACGGGCCACGCAATGTTGCATACCCTTTATCAAAGAAACATAAAAAATAAAACTCAGTTTTTTATCGAGTGGAGCACACTTGACCTCATTAAAGATGACGATGATCAGGTATTAGGAGTCATTGCTTATGAAATGGCAACGGGTGAGTTAGCTATATTTCAAGCTAAAAAAACGATATTTGCTACAGGCGGTGCAGGCCGGATATTTGAAGCGAGTACAAATGCCTATATTAATACCGGCGATGGATTAGGGATGGCTGCACGTGCTAATTTGCCATTAGAGGATATGGAATTTTGGCAATTCCATCCAACCGGGATATCTGGAGCTGGAGTGCTTGTCACTGAGGGTTGTCGGGGTGAAGGCGGGTATCTAGAAAATTCTGATGGTGAGCGATTTATGGAGAGGTATGCGCCTAATGCAAAAGATTTAGCGAGTCGGGATGTTGTTTCAAGGGCAATTGCAACTGAAATCAAAAATGGAAAAGGTGTGGGGAAACATAAAAATGCCGTGTATTTAAAACTTTCTCATCTGGGGGAAGATAAAATCAATGAGAAATTACCAGGTATCCGTGAAATTGCCATAAAATTTGCAAATGCAGATCCAGTGAAAGATCCCATACCCGTTGTTCCAACTGTCCATTACATGATGGGAGGCATACCGACCAATCTGCATGGACAAGTAAGAAAAAATAGCACAGGTGATTTAGTTGGAAATTTCTATGCTGTGGGAGAGTGTGCCTGTGTTTCGGTACATGGTGCAAACCGTTTAGGTTCTAATTCATTATTAGATTTGATCGTGTTTGGAAGAGCCGCCGGGCAGAACATTGTTGAAACAATAAATAAGCAAGAAAAGTTTCCTGATATTCCGAAAAACGCAGTTGAGTTTACCCAACAAAGAGTGAATGAGTTAAATGATAAATCTGATCAATCTGAAGATCTGGTTACACTTGGAAGTGACTTACGTAAAGTCATGCAAGAACATTGTGGGGTGTTTCGTTTTCCAGAATTACTTCATGCCGGAGTTAAAAAAATTCATGAGATCCGTGAGCGTTCAAATTATCTAAGAATTAAAGATCAAAGTAATATTTTTAATACAGCGCGTATTGATGCGCTAGAACTTAAAAATTTAATCGTCGTTGCTCAAGCCACGATTGAATCTGCCTGTGCTCGACAAGAAAGTCGAGGCGCTCATTGCCGTTCTGATTATGAGGAGAGGGATGATGAGAGTTGGTTAAAACATACCTTATATTATGCTGACAAAAATAAAATTGATTATCGTGATGTTAAATTAAAACCATTAACTGTTGAAACATTCGCATTAAAGAAAAGGGTTTATTAGTTATGAAATTTTCTATTTATCGGTTTGATCCTGAGAAAGATAAAAAGCCATACATGCAAAAATATGACATAGCACTGGATGATAATGATCAAATGTTACTTGATGCTTTAATGAAAATTAAACAAACGGATGAAACACTTGCATTAAGAAAATCATGCCGTGAGGGCGTATGTGGGTCAGACAGTATGAATATCAATGGAAAAAATGGACTGGCTTGTGTGACAAAATTAAAAGACTTAAAAGAGCCTGTTGTGATCCGACCTATGCCTGGGTTACCCGTTATAAAAGATTTAATTGTGGACATGGATCAATTTTTTAAAAATTACCATGACGTTAAACCTTATTTTATAAATAATGATCCGCCACCAACAACTGAGCGATTACAAAGTCCGGAGGACCGTAAAAAACTAGATGGATTATATGAGTGTATATTGTGTGGAGCATGCACCACATCTTGCCCATCATTTTGGTGGGGACCGGATAAATTTATGGGACCAGCTGCTCTGCTTCAATCTTATCGTTTTTTGGCTGATTCGCGGGATCAAGGCAGTGAAGAGAGGTTAGAATTTTTAGACCACGAAGATCGTTTATTCCGTTGCCACAATATTATGAACTGTGCTGATGTATGTCCTAAAGGCCTGAGCCCAGCTAAAGCGATTTCGGGTATCAAGGAAATGCAATTTAAAAATAAGAAAAAATCTGTCCGAAAAATATTTTCTTTAAAGAAGG
>JALQZD010000064.1 GCA_023258495.1 Polaribacter sp. | reverse complement strand
AATTGGATCTAGGGATAAATTTAAACGAGGTGGCTACAGCAGATGGTTACTTACTCGATGCTAGCCTTGAGGACAGGGGAGATCTAAGCACTTATTACGCCTACGAAGTGAGAAATGCCGAAGGATATGAATTGATTGTTCCGAAACGTTACTCTAGAAAGATTAAAACAGTTGAGGATAGAAATAAACTCCTGCGCCAAGGCTATGCCTTTAGTCGATTGAATAAAGAGGGAGCATTTGGATTTAAAGGAGTTCGATCGGCTTCACCATCATTAGAAGAGGCCTACACCCACGTGACTTTCTTCTTGCAAAAAGAAGGAAAACTAGAGGCGCTTATATGGAATGGAAAATTCATACAACTTTCTGATTTATAATTAATTATATAAAAATAATTAAACTGTTTATTTCATTTAATTAAAAGATTTAATACTTGAAACCTAAATCAAATTTAATCAAGTACTTAGCCTTCTTTTCTATCTATACGATATGGGGGTCTACGTATATGTTGAATAAGGTGGCGGTTTCAGAATTACCACCATTCATGTTGGCGGGAATTCGCTTTTGTACTGCAGGAGTACTCATGCTTTTTCTGGCGCGTTCATTCAAGAAGAATATTCGTATCTCCTTGCAACAGATGAAAAACAGTATGATTGCAGGCTTCTTGTTTTTGGCCATCGGAAATGGAGTTGTCGTTTGGGCGCTTTCTTATGTAGATAGCGGTTTTGCTGCCCTTATTATTGCTTCTCAGCCCTTAATAGTTTTGTTGCTACTTCGCATCATTGAAAAGAAACCTATTAAGAAGTTATCATGGATCGGTGTCGGTATTGGATTCATTGGGATGTTATTATTAGTGACTCAAGAGCAGATAAGACAAGATGAGTCAAGCCTGTTAGGGATTTTGATGATTATAGGATGCGTCGTCACCTGGGGATACGCCAGTATTTTTGTGGGTAAAGCAGACCTTCCAGGGAATTATCTGGTGAATTCAGGATATCAAATGGTGTTTGGCGGAATTAGCCTTGTACTAATGAGTCTTGTGAAAAATGAGGAATGGATAAACCCAACGCTTTGGAGCACGCCCGTATTATGGGCGATGTTAGGTTTGATTTTATTCGGGAGCCTGGTTGCTTTTACTTCATTTAATTATTTATTGAAAACGGTAAGTCCTGAAAAAGTGGCTACTTCAACCTATATCAATCCTATAGTAGCTATGATTTTAGGTGCTGTAGTACTAAATGAAACGTTAAGCGGCCAAAGTATTATGGCGGCGCTTATCTTATTGACAGGGGTCTATTTCATCAATATGAAACGCAGTCCAGCGGTATATTTGAGGCGGCGTGCAATGCGTAGAATACGCAACCTATGAAATAGTCCTATAATTTATATTATGTAAAATAGAAAATATGAGTATCTCTAAAGTCCCCTCGGTAAATCTTACCCACTACGTTTCTGGCGATCGGAATGATCAGCTGCGCTTCATTGAAGAAACCGGTAATGCTTTTTCTACCATAGGGTTTGTGGCACTA
>JALQZD010000279.1 GCA_023258495.1 Polaribacter sp. | reverse complement strand
GGTGAATCCAATTCGTGAATGGAGTACACCACTGGTAGTTTCTGTAGGTACTGCGAATTTAAGTCCTCAGTTTACGAATAGTTATGAATTAAACTATACGCGTCAAATCAAGGGAGGAAATATTACAGTTGGAACATTTTACAGAAAAATCAATGATGTTATTTCTAGAATTACAAATGTGGATCCTGCAAATCCAACCGTAGGTCAGATCTTAACATTTACCAACTTTAGTGATACTGATGCTTACGGAGTTGAGTTTTCTGCAAACTTCAAATTGAACAAGTGGTGGAGAGTAAATTCTAGTATGGATTATTATTCTCAAGAGCAGTTTGGTAATATTAATAATACAGGGGCAAACCCGACACAATTAACAGTTCAAAACAATGTATTCAATGCTCGAATTAGCAACAGCATAAAGGCTACTAAGAACTTGAGATTACAACTGTTTTACATGTACAGAGGAGGGCAAAGAGATATTCAATGGGATGTTGAGCCAATGTGGATGATGAATTTCGGCGCCAGTTGGACCGTATTGAAAGGAAAAGGGACCGTAAACTTTAGAGTAAATGATATTTTTAGAGGAATGAATTTCACCTTTAACTCAGCTAATCCATTTGTTCAAAATGGTAAATTCCAGTGGGAAAGTCATACAGCATTCTTAGGATTTAACTACAGATTTGGTGGAGGAAAAAACAAAGCTAAATCAAGAAGACGAAGAGACAATAGAGAGAAAAGCGGTGGCGGTGGCTTCTTCTAAAAGCGATATAGATATTATTTGAATTAGCCTCAAATTTTGCAATGCCAAGTTTGAGGTTTTTTTATAGTACATTCGTTATCAGAATGAATTCAAATTTGACTTCAAAAAAGCACATTCTACCCATTATTGTTTTTTCACAATTCTGTTGTACCTCATTGTGGTTTGTAGGAAATGGAATCATCGGTGATTTGGCAAGTGCTTTTAATTTACAATCTACCGCTGTTGGCGATTTAACCGCTTCTGTACAATTTGGATTCATCTCAGGAACTTTACTTTTTGCTTTCTTAACAATCGCCGATCGCTATAAACCGTCAATAGTGTTTTTTAGCAGTGGTATTTTGGCCTCTGTTTTTAACCTGGGTATTTTATTCGAATCCAACACCTTATTAAGTCTCATTACTTTCCGATTTTTTACGGGTTTTTTCCTTGCAGGTATTTACCCGATCGGAATGAAAATCGCTGCCGATTATTACGAAAAAGGACTAGGAAAAGCCTTGGGGTTCTTGGTTGGCGCCTTGGTAATCGGAACTGCATTTCCGCATTTATTGAAATCAGTCACCTCAAATTTACCTTGGAAAACTGTACTTTTTGGAACATCCGGATTATCAATTCTTGGTGGAACATTAATGTTACTATTTGTACCACCAGGACCTTTCAGAAAAAGAAGTCAGAAGTTAGATGTATCAGCTTTTCTATCGGTATTTAAATCTTTAAATTTTAGAGCTGCAGCCTTCGGATATTTTGGTCATATGTGGGAACTCTATGCCTTCTGGGCTTTTGTACCCTTTATTATTGAGTACTATAAAAACAATCATGGGATTTCAACGTTGAACACTTCATTACTATCATTTCTTATTATTGGTATTGGCGGACTTTCATGCGTTTTAAGCGGAATCCTATCGCT
>JALQZD010000268.1 GCA_023258495.1 Polaribacter sp. | reverse complement strand
TGTAGTTTTTGAAAGTAAGGTCATCTATGATTGCACCCTTAAGAGATATTGAACCTTTAACACTATTGTTTTCAAAACTGCAAAAGTGCAATCCTCATGCATAATGCCTCGACCCAGTTTGCGGACGGCGGAGAGTTTGGGTTTGGGGCAGAGATTGGAATCTCCACAGACAAACTTCATGTTCGAGGGCCCGTAGGAGCAAAACATCTCACCACATTTAAATACCAAGTAACAGGCAATCATACGACTAGGCCCTAATGGATTTTAACCAAACTTCTCTCGAATTAGAAAAGCATCGAGCTTATTTAAATGAAATCCCAAAAGAAGAGATTACTCATCTAATCAAATCCGTTATTTTTCATTTAGAGCAAAAAAAAATTTTCCAAGAAGAAGAATTAAAAAAAATAAATTTATCAGTTCTCACCAACGACCCATTTAATAATCTTTATTTCAAATATAATAAAGAGCGTCTTCCTCTTGCAGGATCCGTCTACTTACAAGAGAACGATAATTTAATTTTTACCGTTTCCCTTTGCTATCACTTTAAAATGAGAAACCTTCTTATTGTTAAAAGATCAAATTCTCAACAGTCAGAAATATTAGAACTCTTTCTTGAAACATTAAGTCATAATCAATGCAAGAGTGATTTCATCAAAATAATTCAATGATAAGAACAATTGGTATTTACGGAGGGTTCTTTAATCCTTTTCACCTTGGACACCTTCATGTTATTCAATCCTCACTTCAACACCTTCGTCTCCAAAAATTAATTGCTCTTCCAACATTTCATAACCCCTTAAAAGAAAATATTAATTCCTTGAATCCTTATGATCAAATAAAACAGCTAAGATCAGAGATTAACTTACCTCGAGTAAAAGTTTCAGATTTTGAATTTCGTCATCAAACCCGATGTACCTCTGATGTTTTAAAAAAAATTCAGACGCGATGTCCATTGGACCGGTTTTATTTGATTGTTGGATTAGACCAATTAGGCCAATTGCATCGTTGGGTTGATTATCAATGGATTATCCGAAATATTAGTATTTGCGTTATTTATAGACCGAGATATGATGAACACATTGAAAATACACACATTCATAAGGAATTTCCCCACTTATTCATGTCTGATTTAAATAAATTTATCAACCATTCTACGCCCTGTTTACATATTCTTAATCTTCCAGGTGTAGATTTATCATCAAGCGAGCTACGAGATTCCTAATCAACATCAAGATCCAGCTGTTCAAGCTATCATCCATAGTCTTGAGGATAATAAAGCTGAAAATATCACCGTCATCTCTTTAAAAGGAAAGGCAGAATTTGCTGAGTTCATGGTTGTGGCCTCAGGTCGATCGAATAAACATGTGGATTCCGTTTCAGAAAAAGTTTACCGCGATTTAAAATCGCAAAAACACTTTGTCCATAAACCCGAAGGAAAACCTCTTTGCGACTGGACGGTTATTGATGCGGGACACGTTTTAGTGCATATTTTTAGAAATGAAATACGAGAAATTTACGATCTGGAAAAGCTTTGGTCAGAAGACTTTTCTAACCTTAATACGGCCTCTTAAAATAACATCTATGTTAAAATATATTCTTACATTTTTCTTTTTCTTTCATTCCCCTTCTAGTTTTGCTGATACTAAAGAAACCTATCGTCAACTCAGTATCTTTAATGAAGTTTATAATCGCGTCAAAAATCAATATGTCGAAGAACTCACTGACAAGGAGCTAGTCGAAAAAGCTCTAAATGGAATGCTTCAAGCACTCGATCCTCATTCCAGTTATATGAATGAGGAAATCTACAAAGAAATGCAAGTGGATACCACAGGTAGCTTTGGAGGTCTAGGAATTGAAATTACAACAGATAAAGGTTTTATTAAAATCATCTCTCCCATTGATGATACCCCTGCCGATAAAGCGGGCATTCAAGCAGGAGACTACATTACACATCTAAACGGCGACTCGGTGGTAGATATGAATTTAAAAGAAGCGATTGATTTAATGCGAGGAGAAGTAGGAACTTCCATTACTCTTACTATTATTCGAGGAACAGAAGATCCTTTTGATGTCGAGCTCATCCGAGATACTATTAAAATGGCATCAGTGAAGCATCGTGTTTTAAATGATGTCGGTGTTCTTCGTGTTAGTACTTTTAATGAACAAACAACTTCAGGTCTCCAAGACAGCATTCAGAAATTAGAGGAAAGTGAAAATCCTCCTATCGGCTATGTGCTCGATCTTCGCAATAATCCGGGTGGTCTACTCGCGGAGTCTGTTTCAGTCTCTGATCTTTTCTTAGAACAAGGAGAAATTGTCTCTATTCGAGGCCGTGAAAAGAAAGATGTACAAGTTTATTCTGCAAAAAAAGGTGATTTAATTAATCAAAAACCCTTAGTGGTGTTAATTAATGAGGGCTCGGCATCGGCTTCTGAAATTGTAGCAGGGGCCCTTCAAGATCAAGATCGAGCAGTCATCATGGGAATGAAATCCTT
>JALQZD010000233.1 GCA_023258495.1 Polaribacter sp. | reverse complement strand
AATCACAACCTGGAGCGAGAAAAACCCATAAAAGCTTACAATCTTCTTCAAGTCTGATATTTCGTGTCTTATCCGATTATGAACCTCAAAATTTATTATTGCGTCAGGCTTATAATGAAGTGTTCGATTATGAGCTGGAATCGGCCAGATTACAGGAAGCTTTTGAGCGAATTTCATCATCGAAAATCATCCTTAAAAAAGCAAAAGGATTTACCCCATTGAGTTTCCCTTTAAAAGTAGATAGTCTACGCGGTTTATTGACAAATGAGGAGTTGGGAAAACGAATTGAACGCATGCAAAAACAATCGATGGAATGGGAGGCATAGTCACAAAAAAGATTCTAAAACAAGGAGTAGAACTTGTGTTGACCGCACAAAGAGTTATTTATATTCCCAGTATCGATGCTCTAGTGTTAAGTGATATGCATGTGGGGAAATCGGGACACTTTCAGAAATATGGCATTCCGATTGCGAAAAATGTATTGCTGAATGATTTACGGCGATTACAGAATTGCATTGAACACTTTTTTCCTAAAAAAGTAATTGTCGTCGGTGACTTATTTCATGCAAATTATAATTCTGATTTGGAGACGTTTCGTCAATGGTTGCAACATTTTTCCACCCTTGAATTTGTCCTAGTTCGTGGGAATCATGATCGACTACCCAATTCTTTATATCAAAAATTGAATTTGATTGTGTTCAATGAACGGTGGCAGTTGAGAGATTTGGAGTTTGTTCACGATACCGAAAATCATCAGTTTGAAGAACAGAAGATCACCTTTTCGGGTCATATTCATCCTGGTGTTTTTCTAAAAGGGAAAGGTAGACAACGTATTAAATTGCCCTGCTTTGTGGAAACCAATAATGAAATTATCCTTCCGGCATTCAGCGAATTCACAGGACTCAATACCAAGTTTGAAAGGGAAAATGCCAAGTACTTCGCATTCACCAAAGACCGAATTATAGAACTTTAGCTATTTAAATAACCCTTCAAATCCTCATACGTTGAAATGTGGATGCTTTTCTTTTCCTTATTCATCACTTTTTCGATTTGTGACGGAATAGCAACGTTTACGTTCAATGTCTTTTCAACCACAGGTAAAAATTTAACTGGGTGAGCGGTTTCTAGAAATACTCCGATTTGATTCGAATTCAAATTGAATTCTTTCAATCCTAAATAACCAACTGCTCCGTGTGGATCGGCGATATAATCTGAATTTTCAAAAATTTCAATCATTGCCTTTCGAGTCAATTCATCGGAAAAAGAAAAAGAAGCCAAATGCTCTTTCAATCGATTAAAGTCGTTATTAAACAACTGTTGAATTCGAATGAAATTACTTGGGTCACTTACATCCATAGCATTTGAAATTGTGGCAATTGACGGTTGCACGTCATATTCTCCAGAGGCTAAGAAGTTTGGAACGGTATCGTTCACATTGGTAGATGCCACTAACGTTTTAACCGGTAATCCCAATTTCTGAGCCATAAATCCTGCACAAATATTTCCGAAATTTCCGCTTGGAACAGAGAATACGATCTCTTTTCCTGTTGATTTCAATTGCTTGTAAGCAAAAAAGAAGTAGAACATTTGAGGTAGCCATCTCGCAATGTTAATCGAATTGGCAGAGGTTAATTTCTTCGGAATACCACCATCTAAAAAGGCGGTTTTTACCATATCCTGACAGTCGTCAAATACACCATTAACTTCTAGCGCTGTGATGTTTTGACCTAAGGTGGTCAATTGCTTTTCCTGAATATCACTTACTTTTCCTGACGGATAAAGAATTACAACATCAACTCCTTTGGTACCTAAAAATCCGTTTGCGACCGCTCCACCCGTATCTCCCGAAGTGGCCACTAAAACCGTGACATGATCATCACTTTCTGAGTTGAAATATTCCAGACATTTCGCCATAAATTTCGCACCAACATCTTTGAAAGCCATTGTAGGTCCATGGAATAATTCCAAGGTGGAAATCTGATCTGAAATCGGAACTACCGGAAATTCAAACGTCAAGGTTTCCTGAATGATTTCTTTTAAAACGTCCGAAGGAATTTCATCTCCAACGAATTGCTTTATGGCTTCAAAAGCAATTTCATGATTTGAATATTGTTCAATGGAATCCATAAAATCCTTAGAAAGAGGTGTGATACTTTCTGGGAAAAATAATCCGCGATCTGGCGCTAGACCCTGAATAACAGCATCTTTAAATGAAGCTTGAATCGAATGATTGGATAAACTAAAGTATTTCATAGCTACTTTTTCGATAGAATTTTAATTCCCTCTTTATTGATTTTTGATTGATACATATGGAACGGAATTTCTGTTTTTGAATAGGTGTTTTTCATGGCTTCAAACACTTGTTGTTGCGATGCGTCACCTTTACATAAAGCAAAAATTGTTGGTCCAGAACCACTGATTCCAGCACCTAAGGCTCCACTTTTAGTTGCCGATTTCTGAACTTCATCAAATCCAGGAATTAGATTTTTACGATGCGGTTCAACAATGATATCCTGTAAGGAATTTGAAATCAAATCATAATCGTTATCGTACAATCCAGCAATGAGTCCGCCTACATTTGCCCATTGGGTAATTGCATCTTTTAGTGGAATGTTTTCGGGTAATACCTCACGGGCATCTTTCGTTTTTATTTCAACTTGTGGATGTAAGGCAATGGCTCGCAATTCACTCGGAACAGGAATCGATTTAATATCTAAAGGATCATAACTACGAATCAATACAAATCCTCCAAACAGCGCAGCGCTTACATTATCTGCAATCTGAGATCCACAGGCCACTTCTTCACCGAGCATGGCATATTTCACCAATTCCGTTTTTGTGAATTGTTCCCCTAAAAATTGATGTACACCAAATGCAGCTCCAGCAGCACTTGCAGCACTACTTCCTAATCCGCTCCCTGGTGAAAAACCTTTGTGGATTGTAATTTCTAATCCGAAGTCAGCACTCGCGTCATCTAACATTTTCTGCGCAACATAACCAGCGGCATTTTTAGTGGTTTCATAAGGAAGATCTGCACCTGTATGAATATTCAAAAGCGCCCGTATCAGGCCCCCTGGGCCTGTGGGCTCAGGCTGAGGCGGGCTGGGATGTCACAGCCAGCCTGGCCGCCGACAGGGCCACGGCTGTGGCTGATGCTGCGGCAGCGGTGCGGGCTGGGTTCCGGCTGGCTGTGCCGGTTGCCCTCAGGAAGGGTCAGCCCCTGCCCGTGGCCCTCACCCTGGCCCCGGATCACGGGCCAGC
>JALQZD010000231.1 GCA_023258495.1 Polaribacter sp. | reverse complement strand
TGGTTAAAACCTCAATTTCAAATTACTTTATAAGTGCTAGCTTGGGTATTCTTCAAGGAGACCATGAAAGTTATTATGCGATTTCGGTGCAATCACCAATTGGTCAACTGCTACTTGGCAAAAAAGCAGGTGATTCAATTCAATTCAACGGACGAGAAATCCAGATAAATAGTATCTCCTGAGGATTTTGGTTTTGTGCTATTTAAGAAAACAGGAGCACCATTTAATTCTGCTTCAATCAACCAGAAGACCCCTTTAAAATAGGATTGTTTGACAGTCACTTTATATTCGGATTTGTCGGTGATTTTGATATCCTTCGGATAAAAAAGATGAACATTTCCATTAATGCTTACCGACGAAACATCATCAAAAAGTGAGGCTATATAAACATCATTCTTGCGATTATATAAGTGTTGAGGAGTACCGTATGCTAAGATCTGATTGTCTTTTATGACCATCATAGAATCAGCAAAAGAAAGGGAATCGTTCCCATCATGGGTAGCCACTATGCAAGAAATATTTTTCTGTTTCAGGTATGCGAATAATTTGCGACGCAGTGAATTCTTTTTAAAATTATCAATTTGACTAAAAGGCTCATCCAAGAGAATCAATTGGGGTTCTTTAGCCAAGGCTCTTGCAATTGCC
Organism: Polaribacter sp.; assembly: GCA_023258495.1. Taxonomy (GTDB): domain Bacteria; phylum Bacteroidota; class Bacteroidia; order Flavobacteriales; family Flavobacteriaceae; genus Polaribacter. The sequence goes on along the minus strand of JALQZD010000231.1, from coordinate 10,077 downwards.
ACCCGCTGTTGTTGCCCACCACTTAAATTCTTCACTTTTACATCAGCAAATTCAGACATCTCGATAACCTCAAGTAATTCCACGGTTCGTTTCTGAGATTCTTCAGGAAAGAACCTAGACAAAAACTTTTGAATGTTTTCCGATACGGTTGTGTAGGGCATCAAATCGAAATTCTGTGGAACATATTTGAAGAATTCCATTCCAGGAACCAGATGATGGGCAGGCCCTAAAACCTGTTCATCTTTCCAGTAGATATCACCGTTATTCAAATCTAAAAGACCATAAATGGCTTTTAGAAGTGTAGATTTTCCACTTCCGCTTTCCCCCATAATGCAGAGGTGTTCTCCTTCTTTAAGTTGAAAGGAAATGTCTTTTAAAATCAAGTTGTCCTGCTGATACGAAAAGTATACCTGACTTACCTTTAGCATTGCGTTTCTAAAATTCTTGCCTGTGATTGCTCGATCAAAGTCACAACATCTGATTGCACATTTTGACCCTTGTCTTTGTTATACCAAACCTGAAGATTCTTTTTGAATTCAGGATCTAATTTTCCGTGCTTAGCCTTATAATCGGTTACCATTTGAGTGGCAATTGAAGGTCTTGCTCCCCAGGTGAAAAGCACATTGAATTCCTCATCAAATGAAATTAATTTTGGAATTGCTTGAGCACCATTGGTTAAGAATAGATTCATAACTTCCAGATTTTCGTCCCGTAAAATTAGTCGTAATTCAATATGTGAAGATTGCTTTGCCATTTTTTCGATAACCGGTAAATTCTGAGCAGCGTCTCCACACCAACCTTCGGTGAGAACTAGCCAAAGTTGTTTTTTATCTAGTTTTTGCAATCGAAGTATAGTGTCTTCAGAAAGTTCAATTTTCTTATCCAATCGATCCATTCGTTTCACATTCAGCATGCTGAAATGCGTTAGATCTTCTGTTTGATTTGGGCCCGTTGATTTTCCTTCGGCCACTAAATCAGACACTAATTTTCTGTATTCTTGATAAGAATATGATGTTGCTAAACGTTGTTGAATAAGTGCTTTCATAGGGATGATAATTTTGTTCAGACATATAGTCGAAATACCCTAAATTTCTTACAAAGATATTACAACGAAATGACAGTTTTAGAAATATTGGAAATCATAATTTTAGACATCTCGCCTAAATCAACACGATGCTTCCAATTCCATTGTTGTCTAGCGAATTGATCATCGATACTATCGGGCCAGCTATCGGCGATTTTCTGACGGAAATCAGGATCGTAATCGATTGTAAAGTCAGGAAGTATTTTCTTAATGGAATTGGCCACTTCTTTCGGAGTACAATCAAAACCTGAAAGGTTGTAAGAGGTTCGAATTTGAAGTGCCTTCGAATCTGCTTCCATCAACTGGATAGTAGCATTGATGGCATCGTCCATATACATCATTGGCAATCGTGTGTCGCCACTTAAGAAACTGGTATATCGTCCCTCTTTAACAGCTTTGATATAAATGTCAACTGCGTAATCTGTGGTTCCTCCCCCAGGTTCAGTTTTCCAAGAGACTATTCCGGGATATCGTAAACTTCTCACATCAACACCGAAATTGGAATGATAATAATTACACCAATATTCGCCAGAAAGTTTACTGATTCCGTAAACTGTGGTTGGTTCAAGAATTGTGTTCTGTGGGGTATTTGTTTTTGGACTGGTTGGCCCGAACACCGCAATTGAACTTGGCCAGTAGATTTGTTTGATACGCCCTTCTTTCGCTAAGTCTAAAACGATAGACAGCGATTTCATATTCAAGTTCCACGCTTTCTGCGGATGTTTTTCTGCGGTTGCAGACAGCATTGCAGCCAATAAATACACGGAGTTCACCTTGTACTTCTGAATGATCCCAAGAATTTGTTCCCCATTGGTGGCATCAATCAATTCAAAAGGACCTGATTCCATCAATTCATCTGATCCGGGTTTAATATCGGATGCAATTACATTCGAACTTCCATAAATAGAGCGAAGTTTTAATGATAACTCAGTACCAATTTGTCCGCAGGCTCCTAAAACTAAAACCACTGTGCTCATTTAAGAAAAATGAAATAAATTAATAAAACAAAGGTAATAATTTTTCATATCCGCAATTTAATTGACGAATAATAAAAATATCACAAAACAACCTAACAGCGACGGATGAAAGAAATGAGGGTTTGATTGAGTTCCACAGGGTTTTCAATAAAACTCATATGTCCTCCCGATAGAATTTCGAGCGGCGTTTGGGTGCGATTTGATTCTTTTTTTGCGTCTTCCAAACGAATTACCTCATCTTTTTTTCCTGTAATTTGAAGTTTAGGAAATGAAGCATTTTTCATTACATGTTCGCTATTGGGACGTAATTTCATTCCTTCTTGTGCGGCAATATATCCCTGAAGTGGGGTTTTTAAAGCTTCGGAAATAATGTATGCAACTTCAGATTTTTTCTCGAGTTGATTTTGTTTTGAAAACAGATTTCGAACACTGATGCGAACAACCTTTTCATAGGCTTTTTTAGCATTATGAATACCCAAATCTCTAAATTCTTTTCGTTGACCGGAATCGTGAACAGCGGTTGAATTCAATAGACATAATCCTTTTACATTTTTCGGAAAAGCATCAGCGAAAGCCAAAGAAACATAGCCGCCCATGGAGTGACCAATGAAGATTGATCTTCTCACTCGTTCAGCCTTTAGAACATCTTTTACGACTCCCGCCATATCTTCCATCGCATGTACATAACCCAAACATTCAGAAGCTCCATGCCCAGGTAAATCAATCGCAATGATCTTATAACGGTTTTGAAGTAGTGGAATAAGGCCATTCCAAATGGATTTATTTTCTAAAAATCCGTGTAACAAAATAACACAATTTCCTTTGCCGTGAGCAGAATAAGAAATCAAACTGTTTCGATGAGTAAGCGTCTTTTGCATCACACAAAAATATGTATATTTCAACTCTAAACGTATTGAAAGCATGAATAAAACCAAGGAAATTTGGATGACTGGTTTTGCCCTATTTTCCCTTTTTTTTGGGGCGGGAAATCTAATTTTACCACCCTCTCTTGGCGTTAAATCTGGTTTGGATTGGTGGATCGTAGTTATTGGATTTTCCTTAACTGCAGTGGTAATCCCAATTTTGGCCATCTATGCGCACTCGAGGCTGCAAGGCACCTTGTTTGATTTTGGAAAGCGGGTGTCCCCGACGTTTAGTACCGTATTTTGCGTATTAATTTATATCATATCCGTATCCATTCCATCACCTAGAACCGCGGCCGTGACCCACGAAATGGCTGTGCAGCCAAATTGGGGAATCAGTCCTTTGGTCACAAGCGTCATTTACTTTAGTCTGGTGTTCCTATTTGCGATTAACAGATCTAAAATCATTAGCATTATCGGGAAGTATTTGACTCCGATTATTGTCTTAATCATTATCGCAATTGTTGTGAAGGCGGTACTATTAAATACCTCCGATTTTAACCCTTCTGAGTTTGAAGTGCCTTTTGTGGACGGATTTTTAGAAGGATACCAAACCTTTGATGCCATTGGAGGGGTAGTGGTTGGTGCTGTAATTGTGATTTCGTTACAGTTGCGAGGACACACAACATTTATGGCAAAAAAGGAAATTATTCAAAAAGCCGGAATTATCGCTGGAGGAGGTTTATTGCTGATGTACGGAGGTTTGGTTCTAGCAGGTCATTTGTCAAGTTCAGCTTTTGAAACCGGTGCTTCCAGAACAGAAATTCTATCGAGCCTTAGTACTTTGACACTCGGAAGTTTAGGTAGTTCGTTCTTAAGTGTATTAGTTTCTCTAGCTTGTTTTACGACGGCTGTCGGAATTGTCACTGGAGCATCCGATTATGTGAAGGGGATTGCTAAAGAGTCGGTATTGGCATTTCGAATAACGGCTTTTTTGGCTTGTCTAATTGGTGTTTTGGTAGGCAGTTTTCAGGTTGATTTAATCATCACCTTAGCGGTACCCGCTTTGATGTTTTTATATCCGATCACCATCATTTTGATTTTACTGAATTCTCTTCCCAAAAAATATACGTCCGACCGCATATTTAAAACAGTGGTTTTTGTTGCATTTGTATTTAGTATTCCAGACGTTCTAAGTTTTGTGATTGGAAAGGACGCGCTGGTAGGTATTATTGAGTTTATCCCGTTCGCCAAATACAACTTAGGTTGGGTATTGCCTTCAGTTTTAACGCTAATTTTACTGAATTTTAACCATAACCCACAAGAACCAACCCTTCCAAATTGAGTATCTTTGTACTTTAAGTTCTCCTATGCTAAATCATTATATTTATAAAAACCCTACCGCTAAGAAGTGGGTCACCTTCGTTCATGGAGCTGGAGGGAGCAGTTCCATTTGGTTTAAGCAGATTCGTGTATTTAAGAACGAATACAATGTTTTAGTGCTAGACTTAAGAGGGCATGGCAATAGTAAACCGCTGTTAAAGGACAGTTTTAATCAGAAATATACCTTTGATGCCATCACCAATGATATCGTTGAAGTTTTAGAACATGTTGGAATTACAAAATCTCATTTTGTTGGAATTTCACTCGGGACAATTTTAATTCGAAATTTAGCAGAAAAACGCCCAGACCTTGTGGAAAGCATGATTATGGGCGGAGCAATTTTAAAACTTAATTTTAGATCTCAACTATTGATGCGATTGGGAATTATCTTTAAATCGGTAGTACCCTATATGTATTTATACAAGCTTTTCGCCTTTATCATCATGCCCAGGAAAAACCACAAGGAGTCTCGGTTATTGTTTGCTCGAGAAGCGAAAAAACTGTATCAAAAAGAGTTTGTGAGATGGTTTAAGTTAACGGCAGAAATTAATCCATTGCTGCGCTTTTTTCGGGCCAAAGACATCCAAATTCCTACCTTGTACATTATGGGTTCGGAAGACCATCTATTTTTGCCTGCCATTAAAAGAATTGTTGAAACCCATACAAAGGCAACTCTGCACATCGTAAAGCAATGCGGACATGTGGTCAACGTCGAGAAACCAGTGGATTTCAACGCGCAGACACTAAGTTTTTTAAGAATGGTTTAACGCATTAAGAATTCATCAACTCTTCAATTTCCTCAGCTTCAATTGGAATATTGCCCATTAAATTGAAAGGTTCTCCTTTGTCCTGAACTACAACATCATCCTCTAAACGAACCCCAAAACCTTCATCTGGAATGTAGATTCCTGGTTCAACGGTAAACACCATATTCGCTTCAATGGGCTCGTATAGTAATCCGTAGTCATGCGTGTCCAGTCCAATGTGATGTGAAGTCCCGTGCATGAAATATTTTTTATAGGCAGGCCAATTCGGATCTTCGTTTTGAACATCAGCTTTATCAATTAACGCCAGTCCTAATAATTCTGAAGTCATGAGTTTCCCAACTTCAACATGATACTCCTTCCAGAAGGCCCCTGGAACCAATAGTTTTGTAGCTTCATTTTTTACTCGCAACACCGCATTATATACATCTCTTTGTCTTTTTGTATATCGACCCGAAACAGGGATGGTTCTGGTTAAATCACTTTTGTAATTTGCGTATTCTGCGGCAATATCAAAAAGAATTAAATCACCGTCTTTACATTGCTCATTGTTCTCAATATAATGGAGCACATTGGCATTATTCCCCGATGCAATAATGGGTGTATAGGCGAATCCTTTTGACCGATTTCTTACAAACTCATGTAGTAGTTCTGCCTCAATTTCATACTCCCAAACCCCAGGTTTCACAAAAGATAAAATTCTTCGAAAGCCCTTTTCGGTGATATCACAGGCATGCTGCATCAAGTCCAGTTCGATTTTATCTTTTACCGAACGTAATCGTTGCAAAATAGGATTGCTTTTCGCTACCGAATGCGCTGGATATTTGGCTAACAACCATTTGGTAAATCGGTCTTCTCTCGTTTCGGTTTCGACATTGGCGCGGTAATGTTCATTGGTATTGATGTAGAAGGTATCGCAATAGGTGCTCATCTCAAATAATACCTTTTCAAGATCCTGCAACCAATAAACAGTTTGGATTCCGCTGGTAGCAAAAGCCGCTTCCTTCGTTAACTTTTCACCTTCCCATACTGCAATATGCTCATTGGTTTCTCTTAGAAATAATACCTCTCTCAATTCTTCATTTGGGCAATCTGGAAAAAGCGCCAAGACACTTTCTTCCTGATCCACTCCGCTGAGATAAAAAATATCTCGATGTTGCTCAAAAGGCATCGTGCTGTCTGCACTAATAGGGTAGATATCATTGGAGTTAAAAACGGCCATACTATTCGGCTTCATCTGGGCCATAAAGTTTTTTCTGTTTTTAATAAAAAGGGAAGAATCGATTGGATGATATTTCATGATGTAAAAAGTTAAAACACAAAATTAGGAATATAAATAGTCAAAAAAAAGACCGCCCAAGTGCAGTCTTTTTAATTTTCTTATGATAATATTAGCGCCCTCGCCTAAAGAGTCCAACGACAAATAGTATTAAGATTGCACCAGCAGCACTTCTTATAATATCGCTAATCCAACCACTTCCTATTGTAATGCCAAGTTTATTGAAGGCCCAAGTTCCAACAAAACCTCCGACAATACCCAGTATGATGTTTATAATGAGTCCAAAGCCATTATCGCGCATTAAAACATCTGCGATATAACCAGCAATAGCGCCAACAATTACAATGTATAAAATGTCCATAAAAAATAGTTTTTAGTTGATTGATGTACTAATTTAAAAAAATAAAGGGAATTATTAGAGTCTTTTAAATACTTCTTATTTTTACAAGAAAACTGAACATACGCTTATACTTTTTACTCATGAAAAAACTTATCTTTTTACTTGCTTTCCTTTTGGGGATCCAAACTTTTGCCCAGACGCAACCAATGAGTGCTGCTTTGGTCAAAGAAGCGCTTCAGAAGAAAAAAGAGATGCAAGAAAAGTCACTTGTTAAAAACATTGCTTTTACCAATATCGGACCAACTATAATGAGTGGTCGTGTGGCAGACGTTGATGTAAATCCAGACGATCCTACAGAATTTTACGTAGGATATGCTTCGGGCGGACTTTGGTATACCAACAACAACGGAACAACATTTACACCGATTATGGATAATTCTCCTACTCAAAATGTGGGAGATATTGCTGTCGATTGGAAAAATGGAACGATTTGGGTAGGAACAGGCGAAAAAAACTCGTCTCGATCGTCCTATGCCGGAATCGGAATTTTAAAATCAACAGACAAAGGGAACACTTGGCAAAACATGGGCTTATTGGATTCCCATCATGTAAGTCGTATTTTGATTCATCCTGAGAATCCGGATGAGGTTGTTATCGGAGTTATTGGCCATCTGTATTCTTCGAATGAGGAAAGAGGAATTTTTAAAACCACAGATGGAGGGAAAAGCTGGAGAAAAATGTTGTTCATCAATAAAGACACGGGAATTATTGATGTGGCTCATGCACCAAACAACTTTTCTATAATGTATGCCGCTTCATGGGAGCGTGAGCGACAAGCCTGGAATTTTGACGGCAATGGAAGCTATTCTTCAATTTACAAAAGTACAGATGCCGGAAATTCATGGACGAAGATTTCGGAAAACAGCGGATTTCCTGTTGGAGACGGTGTAGGAAGAATCGGATTAGCAGTTTATGATGAAAATACTGTTTTTGCACTTCATGATAGTCAGTTTAGACGGCCTAAAAAACAAACCAAAAAGAAATCGGACGCATTAACCAAAGAGGATTTTAAGACTATGAGTGCTGAAGACTTCTTGCAATTAGACGATAAAAAGTTAAACACCTACTTAAAAACGAATGGGTTTCAAGAAAAATATCGTGCGCAGAATGTAAAACAAATGATTCGCGTTGGTTCTGTGAAACCAATCGATTTGGCTAAATACTTGGAAAATGCGAATGCTTTATTATTTGACACTCAAGTTGTAGGAGCAGAAGTTTATAAAACTACGGATGGTGGCAAGAAGTGGAAAAAGACACATAAAAATTATCTGGATGGCGTCTATTTCTCTTATGGATATTACTTCGGAGAAATTCGAGTTGATCCTCAGGACGTGAATAAGATCTATGTGATGGGTGTTCCGGTGATTAAATCCGCAGATGGAGGAAAAACATTTACCTCAATCAGTAGAGAAAATGTACATTCAGATCATCAGGCGATGTGGGTGAATCCGAGACGTTCGGGTCATATTTTAAATGGAAATGATGGAGGATTGAACATGACGTATGATGATGGCGAGAACTGGATCAAATTGAACAGTCCGTCTGTGGGTCAGTTTTATTCAATCTATGCAGATAATCAAAGAAATTATCATGTCTATGGTGGTTTACAAGATAATGGAGTTTGGGTAGCTCCACATAACGCAAGAATGAATAAACGCTGGCATTCATCAGGTCAAAATCCGTATCAGTCAATTATGGGTGGTGACGGAATGCAAGTTCAGGTAGATGATAGAGATCCAAATATTGTATACACCGGATATCAGTTTGGAAATTACTTCCGATTAAACCGTAAAACGGGCGCTAGAAGGTATATTCAACCGAAACATACCTTAGGTGAAAATCCATATCGATTCAATTGGCAAACACCGATTTTATTATCCAAGCACAACCAGGATATTCTGTATTTGGGTGGAAATAAATTGCATCGAAGTTTAGATCAAGGGAACACCTGGGAGACAATTTCAAATGATTTGACAACCGGAGGGAAGAAAGGAAATGTGGCTTACGGAACATTAACTACAATCTCTGAAAGTCCATACCAATTTGGCTTGCTATATGTTGGGTCGGATGATGGATATGTCCACCTTTCTAAAAACGGCGGCGGAAGCTGGATTAGAATTTCAGATAGCTTACCAAAGGATTTGTGGGTGTCTCGGGTGATTGCTTCAGCGCATAAAAAGGAACGCGTTTATGTTGCTTTGAACGGATATCGTCTGGATGATTTCAACACGTATATTTTCGTTTCTGACGACTATGGAAATAGCTGGAAATTTATTGCAGACAACATCCCTAGTTCGCCAGTAAATGTGATTAAAGAGGACCCTCAAAATCCAGATGTATTATACGTTGGAACTGATAACGGGTTGTACGTTTCACTCAATGGAGGAAAATCATGGGAAGCGTTCTCTAAAAACTTACCGAATGTTGCAGTACATGATTTAGTAGTTCAACCTAAGGCAAAACATTTAGTTTTAGGCACCCATGGTCGAAGTATTTATCGCGCAGACATCCGTACAATTCAAGAAATGACCTCGAAAGTAATTGATAAGAATCAACACGTTTTTGCGATCGCGAATACAAGGTATTCATCCTCGTGGGGAAGATCAAGAAGTCAATGGAGGCAGGCCTCAACACCTTCAGTAAGGATTCCATTTTATGCAAAGAAAGGTGGTGTGGTAACAGTTTCTGTTTATAAGGGAGACGCACTCATGCATTCAGAAAAGGTTATTGCAGATGCAGGGTACAACGAATTGAACTATGATCTTTCAATCTCCAAGAAAGAAGCGAAAAAAGGAAAGCGAAAAGCACAGAATGGAAAATACTATTTAACGGCGGGAACCTATAAAGTTTTGGTTGGAAACGCTTCTTCTAACTTTGAAATTAAAGGAAGATAATGAGATTTGGAATACTCCTTTTTGCAATGATGACGTTTACCATGCAATGTCAGGAGCGAAAAGGATTCTTCCAATTGCCAGGACCTAAAAAAACCTGGGTCTTATTCGACCCGTTTAAAGCTGAAATAACAAATGTTTAATTCCTTCGAATGAAATTTAAATCTGTTCCCTTTGTTTTTCAGGTACTTTTCATTTCGATTTTCGGAATGTATTTCTACCATTTATTCTTAGATTTTTACCTCGACGACGCAGCACTTTATGCAGCGTTGAGCGAGACCATGGTAAATACGGGTGATTACATCTCACTGATGCACAACGGAAAGGATTGGTTGGATAAACCACATTTCCCTTTTTGGGTATCTTCCTTGTTTTTTATGGTATTTGGCATTTCATCCTTTAGTTATTTTTTACCCTTAACCCTTTCAATTTTTGG
>JALQZD010000193.1 GCA_023258495.1 Polaribacter sp. | reverse complement strand
AATACGAGAGCATCAAAAAGGTTCCACCTAAGAATCCAGTCCAAACCGTATAGCGATTATTTAAATCAAAGGAGAAATCCAAAACTTCCATCTTCCCGCTAGCGCCTGCAATGTCAAGTGCTTTCGAAAAAGTGATTCCATCTGGAAGGTATTGAATGATCAAATAAAAGGCAATTAGCATCCCGGCAAAAATGACAATCATTTGTTGCTTCTGAGTTACATTCACAGCCTTTGTTCCGCCCGAAACGGTGTAGATAATCACCAAAATTCCGATAATGATATTCAATGTTAACAGGTTCCATCCCAGTACGGCAGAAAGAATAATTGCCGGTGCGAAAATGGTGATACCAGCCGCTAATCCTCGTTGGATCAAAAATAAAATAGCTGTTAAGGTTCTGGTTTTTAAATCAAATCTTGACTCTAAAAATTCGTAGGCTGTATAGACGTTTAACTTGTAATAAATCGGAAGGAAAACCAAACAAATAATAACCATTGCGATTGGCAATCCGAAATAGAATTGCACGAATCCTAGACCATCATGATAGGCCTGTCCGGGAGTCGATAAAAAGGTAATTGCACTGGCTTGTGTCGCCATCACCGAAAGCCCAATCGTCCACCATTTGGTATCGTTACCTCCTTTAATATAATCCTTTACATCCTTGTTTTTACGGGTGATGTAAGTACCATAAGCCACAATGAATAATATGGTCGTCAATAAAACGGTCCAATCGACCCAGTGTAAAATCTGCATAACTAATTATTGAAGGAATTGGTAATAAAATAGAAAAGGATGATGTACAACAAATTCGCAACCAGTACGATGGTATACATGGGTTTCCATTGCTTTTGATTGTCGGTCATACTATTGTTTGATTTTAGTATTGGTTTGAATGTTTTCCTTTCCTATAGAAAGCATATTCGAAAATAATTTATAGGCTCCTGGTACCCCTGCCGGTAATTCTCTAAAGAAACTTAATCCGGTGTAGATGTAATTTCCTTTTCCATATTTCGCGACTAGCAAACTTCCTTTTTTAGGACTCTCACCTTTGTCATTCATAGAGAACACAGGTGTAAATTCTTCGCCCCATTCGTTTGGGAAATACAATCCACGTTCTTGTACCCATCCCTCGAAATCATTGGCTTCGATTTTGTTTGGGAAATTCAGTAATGAATTATCCTTCGCTAGCACATCAACTTTAGCAAACTCATCCGTCACCCGATCTCTAGAAATCTGTAATTTATAAGGCGCCATAACATCTACGCCTCCTCTTCGACCACTCGTGTTGTATTGCACAATCATGTTTCCTCCAGCCTTTACGTATTCCAGTAAATACTTCTGTTTGTATTTCAATTGCGGAACAGTGTTATACGCTCGAATTCCCAATACCACAGCATCAAATTTGGCCAGATTTTCTTCGTTGATATCATCCGGATGGATGGCGACTACCGTGTATCCAATTTGTTCCAAGCTTTCCGGAATCGCATCACCAGCACCTTTGATGTAACCAATGTAATTCCCAGCTTTTTGAATATTTAATCGAACAATTTTGGATTGCGAATTCAGCAATACGGATTGCTTAGGAATGTGATCATAATTGATTTCTACCAATTCTTTGCCATATGTTTTTCCTTCGGATGTTGCGATGGCTTTGATGAATCCTTCCGACTGATTTTTAGGCGGTATTATTGAAAATTCGAAGATGCGTTCGTCTCCTTTTTGAGCGATGGAAAAATCGATCGAAGCAGGGCTCACGTTCCATTCTTTGGGCACCTGCAATGCTAATTGTCCTTTTACATTCGATCCACCCGCACGAACAGATACGGATACTTTTTTCGCTTCGTCATCAGAAAAAATAATCACCTTTTCTTTGATCCCGGTGGTGATTTTAGGTAATACTTCAAAAGGTTCGTACAACTCTCCTTTGTCTCTGCGCGAATAGCGATACACCATATTTTTAGGAATCGAAATTTCAACCTCATCGATAATCAGATTAAAACTCGCAGTAATTTGTCTAGGAGTTTCAGGCTTTCCAATCATTTGCTGATTATTCACCTTATACATTCCTAATGACCAGTTATTTCGCAACCAATACGGATCCGAATAGGGTAAATTTCCAATATTGATGGTCTTTCTAAGATTTACTCGTTGGTTGGATTTCAAATCCTTTTCCTGAACCCAAGTCAGGTTCTTTTCTGCTGAAAACGAAATGGATTGTAAAAACACATCCACTTCCGAATTTCGATGTAAAGCTTCAATCACCAAGTCGATATCGGCACCAGGATTTGTACTTGAACTCGTTGCAGAAACTTCTACATACAATCCGGCACAAGCTTCAATAATTTCTGTGATTTGTTTCAGTTTGATGGTTCTCCAATAGTCATCCTTTAGTAATTGGATTTTTTTATAAGCTAATACTAATTCTGGCAAATGTTTGGCCGGATTCACAAAATTGAAATTCTTTTCAACTTCGTATAAAATACCACCGATTTCTCCTCCACCTTTGATTCGATTCCAGGTTGTATTGATGCCCGAAAATAAATCCGTTTTGTCTTTTAAAGGTTGACCTTTCAGTAATTCAACATATTCATTTTGTGAACCTCTGGTTGTTAATCGTCCGAAGCCCTGACACAAATGCTGACTACTCGCAATAGCAGCAACCTCGTTGTTCGACAAACCCTTTAATGGATAATAAACTCCGATGTCCATGGAAGTGAAATTTGGATTTTCCTTAGTTGCTTTATCAAAGTTTTCCTGACTTCCATAAAACCACCAGGACGTATTAAAAAACAGTCGTTTCGGCTGCCATACATCCGTTAATTTCAACTGATTTACAAATTTGGTTTGATCACCTACTAAGTCAAAAGCTTCTACACTCAAAATGGCAGAGCTCGTATGATGACCGTGAGTTGTTCCTGGAGTCCGGTGATTAAATCGGTTAATGATAATATCCGGTTTGAAATTTCTTATGGTCCAAACCACATCACTCAGTACTTTTTCTTTCTCCCATATCTTCAAGGTTTCATCCGGATGTTTCGAATAGCCAAAATCATTGGCTCTCGTAAAAAATTGTTCACCCCCATCAACGCGACGCGCAGCTAATAATTCCTGCGTACGAATCACACCCAACAATTCTCTAATTTCTGGGCCAATTAAATTCTGACCGCCATCACCACGGGTTAAAGACAAATACCCGGTTCGAGCTTTCACCTCATTGGCGAGGTACGAAATGAGTCGCGTATTTTCGTCATCAGGATGCGCTGCAATGTAAAGTGCAGTGCCTAAAAAATTTAGTTTTTGAACCTTTTCGTAAATCTGATTGGTGGTTAGTTTTGATGGTTTTTGAGAAACGCAATTCAATGAATAACAAAGAGTTAAAAATAAAACCAGTGCTATTTTTTTCATAAGTAAGTTTTCGTTGAGTCAAACAAAAATAGGTTTTTTCATAGGGAATGGACTTGCATTAACATAATTATAACGTTTACAAAATCATCAACAAAATAGGCTTTCGCTGTTGATAAATTAATTTTAAAACTCGGTATTTTAGAATATATTTGTAATTCATATATAGAAATATTTTCAAATGAAATTTATTGTATCTAGTTCCCAATTGTTAAAGCAATTACAGGTGTTAGGAGGTGTTATTAACAGCAACAATACCTTACCAATCTTAGATAACTTTTTGTTAGAACTTTCAGAAAACCAACTAAAGGTTTCTGCCTCCGATTTAGAGACTACCATTAGCTCCGTAATCGACGTTGAAAGTGATTCTGAAGGATCGATTGCCGTTTCTGCACGATTGTTACTAGATACCTTAAAAACATTCCCAGATCAGCCTTTAACATTCAAGACTGAAGGCGAAAGCACTATTGAGATTAGTTCGGATCAAGGAAAGTACGATATGGCTTATTTCGCAGGTGATGAATTTCCAAAGGCAGTTACCTTAGCTTCACCAAGCACCACTACCCTATCAGCTCAGATTTTATCTACAGCAATTTCAAAAACATTATTTGCTGCAGGAAACGACGATTTGCGTCCGGTAATGAGTGGTGTATTTTTTCAGTTCAGTACGCAAAGTTTAACTTTTGTTGCTACGGATGCTCACAAATTGGTGAAGTATTCAAGAACTGATGTAACGGCGAATGAGACGGCTGAGTTCATTATGCCAAAAAAACCATTGAATCTTTTAAAAGGAATTTTATCTTCTACGGATTCTGAGGTGGTTATCGAGTATAACGATGCCAATGCAAAATTCACCTTTGACAATGTGGTATTGGTATGTCGTTTAATTGATGGCAAGTATCCAAACTATGAAGCGGTTATTCCAAAAGAAAATCCAAATAAATTAACAGTTGACAGGAGTTCGTTCTTGAATTCTGTAAAGCGTGTATCGATATTCTCGAGCAAAA
>JALQZD010000147.1 GCA_023258495.1 Polaribacter sp. | reverse complement strand
GGGCACCCTGTTTTATTCATGGATATTATTTCCGCAGAAATGACAAAATACGCAGCAAATTCTATGCTGGCCACAAAAATCAGTTTCATTAACGACATTGCCAATTTATGTGAAATTGTTGGTGCCGATGTTAATAATGTGAGAAAAGGAATCGGTTCAGACTCGAGAATAGGGACAAAATTTATTTATCCAGGAATTGGCTACGGAGGTTCTTGTTTTCCAAAAGACGTTAAGGCATTGATTAAGACAGCAGGATTGCATAATTATGACTTGAAAGTATTGAAAGCAGTCGAAGAAGTAAATGCGTATCAAAAAAGAGTCCTTTTTGATAAAATCAATACTCATTTTAATGGTGCACTAAAAGGAAAAACGGTCGCTATTTGGGGGCTCTCTTTCAAGCCCAAGACGGACGATATGAGAGAAGCACCATCGTTAGAAATTATTGAAAGACTTTTGGCAGCTGGCGCAAAGGTAAGAGCCTATGATCCTGTAGCTATGGAGGAAGCCAAACATCACTTTGGTAATCGAATTATGTATTGTCCTAATCAATATGAGGCATTAATTGATTCTGATTGTTTAGCTGTGTTAACCGAATGGTCGGAGTTCCGACTACCTAATTACACGATAATCAAACGACTGCTGAATAAACCTATCGTATTCGATGGACGAAATATTTTTGACAAAGAAGAGATGGTAGATTTAGAGTTTGATTATTACGGTATAGGCATCACACCCGAGAGAAAAGTATCAAAAATAACTGAGCTAATACGCACTATTTAATCATTTATTCATCTCATATCATGGATAAAAAAAGAATATTGGTTACTGGTGGAGCCGGTTTTTTGGGTTCTCATCTTTGTGAGCGATTACTACATGAAGGAAACGAAGTATATTGTTTAGATAATTTATTTACGGGTCGTAAGGAAAATATTGTGCACTTACTATCGAATCCATACTTTGAATTTATTCGTCATGATGTCATCAATCCATTCTTGATCGAAGTTGATGAAATATACAACCTGGCTTGCCCAGCATCTCCGATACATTACCAATACAACCCAATAAAAACCATAAAGACCTCGGTTATGGGAGCTATTAATATGTTAGGATTGGCAAAAAGAGTAAAGGCAAAAATTTTACAAGCCTCTACTAGTGAGGTATATGGTAATCCTGAAGTTCATCCGCAACCAGAAAGTTACTGGGGGAATGTGAATCCAATCGGAGAACGTTCTTGCTATGATGAAGGAAAACGTGCAGCTGAAACCTTATTTCGAGACTATAATTATCAAAATAATGTTGAAATCAAAATAGTTCGCATTTTCAATACCTATGGCCCAAGAATGCATCCTAATGATGGACGAGTTGTATCGAATTTTATTAACCAAGCCCTAAGAGGTGAGGATATTACAGTATATGGGAAAGGAGAGCAAACCAGAAGTTTCCAGTACGTAGATGATCTTATTGAAGGATTTATTCGAACTATGGCAACGCCAGAATCTTTTAAGGGTCCTGTAAACCTTGGTAACCCAGATGAGTTTAAAATCATTGAATTAGCAGAAAAAGTAATTGAGAAAACAAATTCAAAATCGAAGATAGTTTTCAAACCACTTCCTTCAGATGATCCATTGATGCGGAAGCCAGATATTTCTCTTGCAAAGAAAGAGCTAAACTGGGAGCCAAATGTGAAATTAGATAAAGGTTTGGATAAAACGATTCACTATTTCGAAGAATTGATAAAAAATTTAAAATAAAACAATCATGAAAAAAATATTAGCTATAGATGATGAATTATCGATGCGCACCTTATTAGAGTTCTTTTTAAAAGAAACCTATGAAGTCGTAACTATTGCTTCTGGAGAGGAAGCGCTGGAATGGTTAGATGAAACTATTCCAGATTTAATTATTAGTGATATAGAAATGAGAGGAATGGACGGATTCGAGTTTTTAAAACAAGTTCGTTTGAGAGGATATACAAAACATACTCCGGTGATCATGTTATCGGGAAAATCAGAGAGCAAAGAACGCGTAAAGTGCTATCAACTTGGAGCTCAAGATTACCTCACCAAACCATTTAACCCGGAAGAATTAAATGAATTGGTGAAGAAAAATTTATATCCAATTCACTTTGCAAGTGTTTGGTAGTTATAAAAATACCAAACTTGAATTAATTGAATCGAAAAAAAAAGTCATGAAAATTTTATATATCGGAACAAATCAGTCAATGATTGGGGCGCTAAATGAAGAAAAAGATTTTCAGTTCTTACAAAAGAGCAATTTTGCAGAAGCTTACAATCATTTACAAAGCACTTCACGTACGGATGTAATCATATCAGAATACGATCTCCCAGGAAATAATGGGCTTTATTTTTATACCGAAACTATTGCGGTAAATGGATTGCGTAAAATTCCGTTTATTTTACTTCAAAACACCTTGGATAAGGAGGTGTTAAAAGACTCGTTTGAAATCGGAATAAGTGATTATTATGTGCTTTCAAATACAGAACCAGAAACAATCATTAATCGAATTAAAACAATAAAACCAAAACAATTGTTGACTGAGAAACCAAAATATGTAGCTCCAGTCAAACAATCCTATAAAATGCCGTGGTCAAAGCGATTATTTGACATACTCGTTGCGTCTGGGGTATTGCTTGTATTATCGCCATTTCTACTAATTATGATGATTGCAATACGATTGGAATCGAAAGGAAAGGTCTATTACATTTCGAAAAGAGTAGGTAGAAAAACGTTTGATTTCTACAAACTACGTTCGATGCGCGTTGGTGCAGATAGAATGCTAAAAGATCTCGCCAAAACTAAGAATCAATATTCTCAAACGATTGCTAAAGAAGTGCATGAAGGTGATGAAGAATGTGCAGAATGCGCAAAATTATCTGAAGGTGAATACTGTTCCCCATTGCGATATAATGGAAATGAAACAATATGTGAAAAACAATTGATATATAAGAAAAAGGCCAAAGAGGCAGAAAACTCGAGTTTTATCAAGATAGTCGATGACCCTCGAATTACCAAAATCGGAAAGTTTATTCGAAACACGAGTATTGATGAGTTGCCCCAGTTATTCAATGTTTTAAAAGGCGATATGTCATTGGTTGGAAACCGACCGCTACCCGTATATGAAGCAGAATGCCTAACCAAAGACCAATTGTCTAAGCGATTTCTTGCACCAGCCGGCATCACGGGGTTGTGGCAAGTCGAACTTCGCGGCAAGGGTGGTGAAATGTCTGAAGAGGAAAGAATTCAACTAGATAATAAATATGCTGATTATTTTACTGAAGATAAGTATTCATTTTGGTTCGATATGAAACTTATACTTCGAACAATTCCTGCCCTATTTCAGCAAAGCGCAGTGTAAATTTTAGAGTGAGAAAAGTTAGATATTACCTTTCATATCGTGGTTTTCTTACGTTATAAAATGATCTAAAAACCATTATAATAGCCACATAAAATAATAAAAAACTCATCACAAAAATAGTATCATTGGTCTACACTAAACTCTTATTTTGTCGAAACTTTTTGAATTCCTCTCTAAGAACTGAATAAGTTTGACAGTAATCTTGAAATTAATTGAAATGACAACTAGTCAAAAGTACTTGAGGCGAATCGTATTTTTAGTTTTTTGCTGTATTTCTTCGGTGATGATGGCGCAAAATGATACTGCTGTGGATATGTTACAACCCTACCGACTTTTAATACCACGAATCGAAGTATTAATTGACTCTGCATTAGCCAACCACGGTATGCTGGCATTCAGAAAAAATGACATTCGAGTTAGGGAAGAAAATTTAAAAATGAAAAAGCGCAACTGGACACGAAATATAGGATTCGAGGCTGATTCAAGGTATGGTACTTTTAATAGGTTTTCAGGAGATAATACGAGTTCAGGAACGATCAATTTAGCTGCCAATCAAACTCAGTTTAATTATGGAGTTGGAGTATTTCTTAAAATCCCTGTTGCAGACATTTACAATCGAAAATCAGAAATTAAACAGGCTGAGGTAGGAATTGTACAGGCTAAAAATCTTGTTAAACAACAATCAGATGAAATTAGAGAGACCGTTATCCGTTACTACGAAGATTTAATTTTAAAACAAAACCTCATGCTGATACAAGCGAAAAACTTGAGTGATGGTCGCGTCAATCTTGAGATGGCTAAAAAAGAATATACCAATGGTAAACTGTTGTTGTATGACTACATAAGGGTTTCTGAAAATACTAGAACTATAGAGGCGGAGTTTGAAAGAGCTAAATCGGCCTTGTTGGTTTCCAAACAACTCCTGGAAAATATAACCGGTGTTCACATTAAATAGTACTCCCAAAAATGAATTTAATAAGTTTCATAAGACTAATTCTAAGACATAAGATAATCCTTATAATTATTCCATTTATTTTTGGAGTTTTAGCCATATTTTTGACATCTAATCGGAAACTAGTTTATGAATCAGATACCATGTTGTTTACAGGTATTGGTTCTGGATCATCCGTTGAAATGGAGAAGTCATTCAACTATTCGGCTAATAATAATGCTTTCGACAACTTGATTAATTTAGTGAAATCAAGAGAAACCAGGGAAGAGGTAGCTATTCGACTTTTAGCGCAACACCTCTTGCTCGACGAACCAAATAAAACTTATATTTCTGCTCCTGCTTTTAAC
>JALQZD010000048.1 GCA_023258495.1 Polaribacter sp. | reverse complement strand
GTTCGACTCAAAAGAAGAGCAACCCGAAATGACTTTGGGTAGCGGAACCGAATATGAGATAGAAGTAGAGCAGAAAATCTACGATCGATTCAAAGATAAATTGCTATTTTTCTTAGGTCATAAATGGGCTATAAAGGGCTATTCTTGGATTTTCCCTATGGAAAATAGAATCCTGAAAGTAGGTGCAGGTAAAACGCATATCAAAAGCAAAGACCAAGAGGATACTGATAAAACAACTCGTAAAATCACTGAAAAAATCATTGAAGAATACTTAGGGACAACTTCGTATAAAATCATCGATATGCATGGCGGAATTATTCGATATAGCCCAGGATTAAAAGATGTGTTCTATAAAGACAATGTTGTGGGTATTGGTGATGCCATTTCGGCGATTAATCCAAGGGGTGGAGAAGGAATTCGATATGCCATGCAAAGTGCAGATTTAGCCTGTAAATCCATTGATGAGTACCTGAAAACCGGAAGTGCCAATTTTGACCAATATCAGAAAGAATGGAAAAACAGAAAGGGATTCAAATGGCGATTAAGCGAATTATCGGCACGAAGAATGTATTCCAGATATTCGGATGAGCAGGTAGAAAACCGAGTTCAGTTTTTCCATAAAACTTTCTCAACCGAAGACATGATCGAAAGTCTTTTTAACTTCAAATACAACAAGGTGGTTTTTCGGTTTTTCCAATTGTTGTGGTTGAAAACTTCATTTGCCTTGCGAAATAAGAAATTTTAGGTCTAAGAAACGCATTTCTATATTCTCACTATCTCCTTTATTTTTAGACAAATACCCTTAAGATTTTAGTGAAAATATGTATTTTCGCAATCTTATAAGAAAAATGGATTCATGAGCGTGAAATTCCCTGAATATAAAGGACTTAATTTACCAAATGTAGCTTTGGAAATATTGTCGTACTGGAAAGAGAACGACATTTTCGAAAAAAGTGTTTCAAGCAGAGAAAACGGTGAACCTTATGTATTTTTTGAAGGGCCACCTTCAGCAAACGGTTTGCCCGGTGTACACCACGTATTAGCCCGTGCCATTAAAGATATTTTTCCTAGGTATAAAACCATGAAAGGATATCAGGTAAAGCGTAAAGCAGGGTGGGATACCCATGGTTTGCCGATTGAGCTTGGTGTTGAAAAGGAGTTGGGAATTACCAAAGAAGACATTGGGAAAACCATCTCAGTTGAGGCATACAATGAAGCCTGTCGTAAAGCGGTGATGCGCTACACAGACATTTGGAATGACCTTACCGAAAAAATGGGATATTGGGTAGATATGGATGATCCTTACATCACCTACGAGCCAAAATATATGGAGTCGGTGTGGTGGTTATTGAAACAAATTTATGACAAAGGATTGTTATACAAAGGCTATACCATTCAACCCTATTCACCAAAGGCCGGAACAGGATTAAGCTCCCATGAATTGAATCAGCCTGGAACTTACCAAGACGTTACCGACACAACCGTTACCGCTCAGTTTAAGGCAATCAAAGAAACACTTCCAGAATTCTTAAAGGACGAAGAAGAAGTATATTTTCTAGCATGGACGACTACTCCTTGGACCTTGCCAAGTAATACAGCATTAACTGTAGGTCCAAAAATTGAGTATGTTTTAGTAGATACCTTCAATCAGTATACCTTCGAACCAATCAAAGTAATATTGGCCAAAAACCTTGTTGCAAAGCAGTTTTCTGGGAAGTTTAAAGCGGTTGAAGACCGAAGTGAATTGGTGAATTTTAATTCAGGAGATAAGAAAATTCCATTTTACGTTGTAAAGGAATTCTTAGGTAAAGATTTAGTAGAAACTAGATATGAGCAATTATTGCCATTCACTTTACCAAACGATAATGCGCAGGATGCTTTCCGTGTAATTCCGGGCGATTTTGTAACCACAGAAGATGGTACCGGTATCGTTCATACAGCGCCAACTTTTGGTGCAGATGATGCCTTTGTTGCCAAGCAAGTACATCCAGAAATTCCGCCGATGCTGGTAAAAGATGATAACGGAAATTTAGTGCCATTGGTTGATTTACAGGGAAGATTCAGGCCAGAAGTTTCAGATGCAGTTTATGGTTTTGCTAATGAATACGTTAAATCGGAATATTTGACTGCGGATGATGTTGATGTCGAATTAAAGAATCAGCAATCAAAAATGAAGGAGGTTCTGAGAAATCAGCAACAATACTTATCTGTTGATGAGCGTCTCGGATTGAAATTAAAAAATGAAAATAAGGCCTTTAAGGTTGAAAAGTACAAGCACAGTTATCCGAACTGCTGGCGTACCGATAAGCCTATTTTATACTATCCCTTAGACTCTTGGTTCATCAAGGTGACCGATGTAAAAGATCGAATGCACGAATTGAATTCGACGATCAACTGGAAACCAAAATCGACCGGAGAAGGACGATTCGGAAACTGGTTAGCCAATGCGAACGATTGGAACCTTTCTCGCTCACGTTATTGGGGAATTCCGTTGCCAATCTGGAGAACCGAAGACAAACAAGAAGAGTTGTGTATCGGTTCTGTTGAAGAATTGAAAGTTGAAATGAAGAAAGCAATTGATGCCGGTTTTATGACTGAAGATATTTTTGCCGATTTTGAGGTGGGTAATATGTCGGACGAAAACTATGAACGCATCGATTTACATAAAAATATTGTGGATCAGATCACTTTGGTTTCTCCATCAGGAAAGCCAATGACGCGTGAAAGTGATTTGATTGACGTTTGGTTCGATTCGGGATCTATGCCCTATGCACAATGGCACTATCCGTTCGAGAATCAATCATTAATTGACAATAACGAATCATTCCCTGCTGATTTTATCGCAGAGGGAGTAGATCAAACTAGAGGATGGTTCTATACATTACATGCCATTGCGACTACAGTATTTGATTCGGTAGCGTATAAGAATGTAGTTTCTAATGGACTGGTATTAGACAAGAATGGGCAGAAAATGTCGAAGCGTTTAGGGAATGCAGTAGATCCATTTGACACCTTAAAAACCTACGGAGCAGATGCTACGAGATGGTATATGATTTCCAATGCCAATCCGTGGGATAATTTAAAATTTGATGTGGACGGTATTGAGGAGGTAAAGCGTAAGTTTTTTGGAACGCTTTACAATACGTATTCCTTCTTTGCTTTGTATACCAATATTGATGGTTTCTGTTATCAGGAGGATGATATTCCATTAGCAGAACGTTCAGAATTAGATCGATGGATTCTTTCTGAATTGCACACCTTAATTGAAAAAGTTGAGAAATTTTACGAGGCTTACGAACCAACAAGAGCGGCAAGAGCGATTTCTGATTTTACACAAGATTATTTGAGCAACTGGTATGTAAGATTAAGCAGAAGGCGTTTCTGGAAAGGCGATTATGAGAAAGACAAAATTTCAGCTTATCAAACCTTGTATACTTGTATGGTGACCATTGCAAAATTGGGTGCGCCTATTGCTCCATTTTATATGGATCGCTTGTTTCAGGATTTAAATGGCATTGCGAAATTGGAAAACTCAGAAAGCATTCACTTATCAGAATTCCCAAATTTTGATGCATCCTTTGTAGATAAAACATTGGAACGTAAAATGGAAAATGCGCAGACGATTGCCTCCTTAGTTTTATCCTTACGAGCCAAAGAAAAAATCAAGGTAAGACAGCCACTTCAGAAGATAATGATTCCTGTGGATTCTGAGGAAGAGCGAAATGAAATTTTAGCGGTTTCCGAATTGATCAAACGAGAGGTGAATGTTAAAGAAATTGAGCTATTAACCGATGCCTCAGACATTTTAGTGAAGCAAATAAAACCAAATTTTAAGGTCTTAGGACCAAAGTTTGGAAAAGACATGAGGCACATAGCTGCTGCAGTTCAGCAGTTTACAGATAAAGAAATTAATAGCATTGAAAAAGAAGGTCAGATATCATTAGAAATTAATGGAAAATTGATTATTTTAGAACGGTCTGATGTCGAAATTACCTCGAAAGATATTGAGGGATGGTTGGTCGCAAATGAAGGCGCAATTACAGTGGCTTTGGATGTGACTATCACAGCGGAGTTGAAAGAAGAAGGGATCGCTAGAGAGTTAGTGAATCGAATTCAAAATGCTCGAAAAGATAGTGGTCTGGAGGTAACGGATAAGATCAGATTAACTGTTGGAAAGTTTGAGAATTTAGAAGCTGCTGTGGAAGCCAATAGAAGATACGTAATGAATGAAACATTAACCGAAGAATTGGTTTTTGTGGATGAATTAAATACGGGAACTCCAATTGAGTTTGAATCAATCAAAAGCAAATTATTAATAGAAAAAATGTAAGATTATGGCAGATGTTAAAACAAAGTATTCCGAGGAAGACTTACAAGAATTTAGAGCAATTATTGATAAGAAGATTGCCAAAGCTGAGGAAGATTTAGCCATTTTGAGAAGCGCATATAAAAATGATGCCAATAACGGAACTGATGACACATCACCTTCTTTCAAATCATTTGATGAAGGATCTGATGTGATGAACAAAGAAGCAAACGTGCAGTTAGCCATTCGTCAAGAAAAATTTATTCGTGACCTAAAAAATGCATTGTTGCGTATCGAAAACGGAACCTATGGAGTTTGTCGTGTAACTGGCAAATTAATTCAAAAAGAACGTTTGAAATTAGTACCACACGCCACGCTGAGTATTGAAGCTAAAAGGCGTCAGTAAAACATATAAGTAAAGGCTTCAAATTTTTGAAGCCTTTTTTATTTCCCCATGTTTCGAAATTCAATTCTACTTGTTTTTTCTTTCTTTTTCTTAAGTACCAATGGGCAAAAGAAATCAGTTACAACGATTGCCACCAGTACATCTGTAATTTCCATTTCCACAATGGGTTTGGATGAACTTATTTTAGAGAATTCAACCTCCGAAGAAATAGAGATTACCCTAAAGGCAGAAAACGCTTCGAAGCAGTATATTTTGGACGAGGAAAAACAGTTCGAGTTTCATATTCAATTTAAATTTCCAAGCCTGAAATTATCCAACGAGCCTTTTCGAAAATACATTACTGAACGATTGAAAAGAGCTTCTGCTGTTATTAAGATTCCGATGGGTAAATCAGTAATCATTAAAGGAGAAAATTGTGATATTATTTCTTCATTTTCGGGCAATGAATTATCGATTGATATGTTAAACAGCATCATTCGTATACAATCCCACGCCAAAGACAATTTTATCAGGTTTCATGCAGGTAATTTATATGTAGGAACAACCGAAGTGAATTTGGACCTCCAAACAAAAACAGGTATTATTTCTCACGGGAAAATTAAAAAAGAGAAATCATACAAATCTTTCAAGAACACATTAGCAAGAAAAACGATGGTTCGAACCATAAAGGGTAATATTTTCCTTTCCAATGAATAAAGCCATAATTATTGTTATTTTTGCTCGACTAAAATTTTCATATGTCTAAGAAGACCCTCGCAATTCTTACTGTAGTATTAGCCATCATTCTTGATCAGATCATTAAGATTTACGTTAAAACCCATTTTGTTTTAGGGGAAGAATACAAAATCTTCGATTGGTTTATTATTCATTTTACAGAGAATAATGGAATGGCCATGGGTATTGAATTTGGAGGTGAGACCGGGAAATTATTTCTGACTTTATTTCGTTTGGTAGCTGTTTCTGCCATCTTATATTGGCTTATTGGGAATATTAAAAAAGGTGTTCACAATGCTGTGATTATTGCAATTGCTTTGATATTTTCAGGAGCAATTGGGAATATTATTGATTCTGTATTCTACGGAGTTATTTTCGATTCCTCACAATATAAAGTTGCAACGCTTTTCGCCGATCAACCTTACGGAAAATTGTTTCACGGGAAGGTGGTAGATATGTTTTACTTTCCAATGTGGGAAGGATTTTTACCAGAATGGATACCTTTTATTGG
>JALQZD010000122.1 GCA_023258495.1 Polaribacter sp. | reverse complement strand
GGAATTTCTATATCGACCAAAGAGAACCCGGCGAATGAAATTATCCGCCAAGCAATAACCAATAAAGACCAAAACACAGACAAATTCAAAACGTACACGGCGAAGTTTTACAGCCGAGGATTATATAAAATTAAAGATGCTCCTGAGAAATTCTTAGGGCAAACCTTAGGAGATTTTGGTGGCGGATTGGATTCTACTAGAAGCGGGATCATCTACTTATCTGAAACGATTTCAAACATTAAATTTCAAAAGAAGCCCAAACGGTTTTCAGAAACAATTGTCGCCTCAAAAGTGAGTGGGCGCGATAACGGAATTAGTTTTAACAGGGCAGAAGATGCGAATATTAATTTTTATGACAATAGTATTGAATTTGGAAATAACCTGGTTTCACCAATTTCTGCAAATGCATTTAGTTATTACAAATACAAACTAATTGGAACTTTTTACGATAAGCAAGGAAAGTTGATCAATAAAATTGCCATCATTCCAAAGCGAGAAAATGACCGCGTTTTTTCAGGTTCTATTTATATTGTAGAAGATGATTGGGCGCTTTATGGAGTAGATGTTAAAGTAACCGGAGCACAGGTGAATATTCCTGCGGTAGATGAATTATTTCTAAAACAGAATTACAATTATTCGATAGATAATGACGCCTGGGTGTTAATAAGTCAAACCATCGATTTTAAAGTAGATTTCTTAGGTTTTAAATTTAATGGTCGTTTTTCATCGGCCTATTCTGAATATGATTTTGAACCTAATTTTACTGATGATTCTTTTACAAATCAAGTGTTGTCTTTCGAAGATAATGCAACCGAAAAAGATTCGGTGTATTGGAAATCGATTCGTCCAGTACCATTGACTGTTGAGGAGGTAAAGGATTATCAAATCAAAGACAGTATTAAGGTAGTGCGCAAATCGAAAACCTATTTGGATTCATTAAATAAAGTTCAGAATAAGGCGACATGGTTATCGCCTATTACGGGATACACCTACCGAAACTCGCATGAAAAGTGGAATGTCAATTTCTCTGGAATTATAGATGAATTGAGTTTTAACACTGTACAAGGGGTTAATTCATCAATCGGGGTAAGCTATGTTAAGCGTTTGAATGATGAAGGAAAATGGTGGAATATGGGTGCCAAAGTGAATTACGGATTTTCTGACAAGCGAGCACGACCTATTCTGTATTTCAATAAAAAATGGAACAATATTTCGAGACCACGCTTGAGTTTTTCAGCCGGAGTGACGACCGCTCAATTCAATGAACGAAACCCAATTTCAAGATTGAATAATTCGTTCAGTTCCCTATTATATCGTAACAACTACCTAAAGATTTATGAGAAAGAATTTGCTAGAATTGGTTATTCAGAAGAGATATCAAATGGTGTTTATTTCAGTTCTTCTTTGGAGTATGTGAACCGTCAACCGTTATTCAATTCCACAGATTATTCCTGGGCTTCTGCATCAAAAAATGGTGGATATACATCAAATAATCCACTAGATCCAACCGATTTTACTACTGCCGGATTTACCTCACACAAAGCCGGAATTTTGAGGGTGGGTGCAACTTTTGTGTTTCATCAGAAATATTATCGTTATCCAAAAAGTAAATTCAATATTGGAAATAGTAAATACCCGACTTTGAACTTGCAATACCGAAAAGTTTTAGGAGCGAGTGCATCTGAATTTAATTCGGATGCCATTATTGGTTCCCTAAGACAACGTATTGATCACGGAAATTCAGGAGAAACATCGTACACCCTAAGAGGTGGGGTATTTTTATCAAAAAAAGATATCCCTTTAATGGATCAATTTCAAGCTATGGGTAACGAGTTAGTTTTTCCAATTGATACTGGTTTTAGTAATTTTGGATTGTTACCCTATTACAAATTTTTCAGCAATGATAAATATGTAGAAGGTCACTTTGAACACAATTTTAGAGGATCGATTTTAGGTCGGATTCCGCTGTTGAATACATTGAATTTTAACCTGGTGGTTGGTGCAAAAACACTAGTGATGCCTGGGTATAATCCATATTCGGAAGTTTCGGTTGGATTCGATAATGTTGGAATTGGGAAATGGCGATTATTACGCATAGATTATGTGCGCTCTTTTAACGGAGGTGTGCAAAATGACGGATTGTTATTCCGCCTAAATTTATTTAATTAGCGATATGAAAATTACCGTTTTGTTTTTTGGAATTACCACGGATTTGATTCAAAGATCAGTATTGGAACTTACAATTACTGAAGGATCAAACGTTGCTGATTTTCGAAAGCAATTGCAAACTGACTATCCGCAATTATCGAATTTGAACACCTATGCTATCGCCTTAAATGAAGAGTATACTTCTGGAGATGAGGTGATTCATCAAAATGATACATTGGCAGTGATCCCGCCTGTAAGTGGAGGATAAAAACTAGCGTAAATATTTCTTGTCGACGTAGAAGGTACCAAACGGAATGATGGCACACAACAGCACAATTCCTAAGTCTTTACCACTCCAGTTGAAATCTTTTTTAATCACAATGGCAATGGCTACATATAACATAAATAGCAGCCCGTGTGGCATTCCTAATAATTTTACATATTCTGGATTATCATAAAGGTACTTTACGGGTGTGGCGATAAAAAGCAAAAGGAGGTAGGATACTCCTTCTAAGAAACTTACAATTCTAAATATCAATTTCATTTGAGTCATTCTAAAATAGATACAAAAATACAATATAGAATTTCTATTTTTGTTTCCATTGATATCCTTCTTTGATTCAAGTTATGGACCATTCATTTGTAAAGATTACCGATCAGAAATTAGACTTGCAGGAGTGTATGGATTTCGTTTTCGATGATTCTTGTGGCGGAATCGTAAATTTTGTAGGTACGGTTCGAAATGATACTTCTGGAAAGGAAGTAAAACAATTGGAATTCTCGTCTTATAAGCCGATGGCATTAAAAGAAATGCAGAAGATCGCAGATCGTTCGTTGGCTGAGTTTGATATTTATAAAATCGCTATTCATCATGCAGTGGGCTTGTTGCAAATAGGGGAAGTGCCTGTGATTATTGTTGTAGCTGCCAAGCATCGAAAAGCGGCTTTTGAAGCTTGTGAATTTGCTATTGATACCTTAAAAGAAACAGTTCCTATTTGGAAAAAAGAGTATTTCACCGATGGCGAAGTTTGGGTGAATGCGCATCCGTAATCTAGGTATATCAATAATCAACGTATAAACGAATATTGCTGATATCATTTGGTTTCAGCAATGAAAAGGAACTAAAAAGATTCAGGATTTAATTGAAGAATACATTAAGTGTTCAGTTTCGCTTTTTCCTCTCGACTCTGCATCCACAGATAAAATTGTAGTCCGAATAAAACAGCACCAGCCATTAAATGTATGGCTTGTGTTCCAATTGGGAATTCAGCATAATACATTAAAATTCCGGTAATGATTTCTAGGGAAATAAGAATCATGATCCAATTCACCAGTTGGTAACCCAATTGCTTGGTTTGATTCAAGTAGAACATTCCGAAGTTTACCAAAACGATAGCGATGGTGAAAGATCGATGGAAGTAAAATTTAAAACTTGGATTCATTAAACTGTAATTCTTGTTTTCGAATCCGAATAACTTCACCTGCTCATCAATAAACTGACGGACCTGTGTTCCCATAGCAACTTGTATCAATGAGAATATCACAGAAACAATAAGAAGCTTGGTGAACAATGAATTGGTTTTGAATTGTTGCAGAGGTCTACTTAAGAAATACGTACGTAACAAGACCCCGATAATCAATAAACCAACAACCATATGAATGGTAATTAGTGTCGGCTTTAGATTTGAATCGACCACTGTTTTTCCAAGCCAAGCTTCGAACAACATCAGTAAAAAAGCTAAAAAGGATAACACGGTTAAGGATCGTTTGGTATTCCAAAAAGCCAGTGATTTATAGATCAGAAATAAGAATACAAATCCGGCTAAAACAGATACCAATCGATTA
>JALQZD010000368.1 GCA_023258495.1 Polaribacter sp. | reverse complement strand
TGTAGCCCCTTTCGGGAAATCAATAAAATAGTAACGCAAAATTAAATTGGTATAGCATGCAACTGTACAATAAATTGAGTGCTAAAGAAAGAGCCGCATTAATTGATGAAGCTGGTGAAGATCGAATTACAATTTCGTTTTACCAGTATCACCACATCAAAAATCCACAGATTTTTAGAGATAAATTATTCCTTGAATGGAATGAGTTAAATGTTTTGGGCCGCACCTATGTTTCTTACGAAGGAATAAATGCCCAAATTTCTGTGCCTGCAGAAAACTTCAACGCGCTAAAAGATCAACTAGACAGCATTTCATTCTTAAAGGATATTCGTCTGAATGTTGCTGTGGAGCAAGACAATAAATCATTTTTAAAACTCAAGGTAAAAGTTCGCAACAAAATTGTTGCAGATGGATTGAATGACGAAACATTTGATGTTACGAATAAAGGAGTTCATGTAAATGCGAAGCAATTTAATGAATTGCTTAGCGATCCGAATACGATTTGCGTAGATATGCGAAACCATTATGAAAGTGAAATCGGACATTTTGATGGAGCGGTTACTCCAGATGTGGATACCTTCCGAGACTCTTTAGATATTATTGAAGAAGATTTAAAAGACCACAAAGAGGACAAGAACTTATTGATGTATTGTACGGGCGGAATTCGATGTGAGAAGGCATCTGCTTACTACAAACACAAGGGCTTTAAAAATGTCTTTCAATTAGAAGGTGGAATTATTGAATATACTCGACAAGTGCAAAGTGAAGGATTGGAGAACAAATTCATAGGTAAGAATTTTGTATTCGATCACAGAAGATCAGAGCGCATTTCTGAGGATGTAATTTCGAGTTGTCATCAATGTGGAAAGCCTTGCGATACACATACGAATTGCGTTAATGAAGCGTGTCATTTGCTATTTATTCAGTGTGATGAATGTGCCGAAAAAATGGAAAATACCTGTTCTGTAGAATGTCAGGATATTATTCATTTGCCATTTGAAGAGCAAAAAAGACTTCGAAAGGGCACCCATAACAGCAATAAAATTTTTAAGAAAGGACGTTCAGAAAAGCTTAAATTCAAGAAATAAGCAATCTTAAATTCCGCCTATTTTCAGCTTTTCGATTTTCGACTAGTTTTTATATCTTTACTGATAAGACAAGTTTCAGTTTTAAAAACTTAGAAGCTTGATAATCAATTATGAACGTAGAAAAGCATTAGCTTTCTTAAAATATATTCACGTACATGGCATGTGGTAGTTGTGGCACAACAGAAAATGGGGTGCCAAGAGGTTGTAAAAGTAATGGGAATTGCGGTACAGGAACGTGCGGAAGCGGTAGCGAAAAATTAGCTGTTTTCGATTGGCTTTCAAATATGACTTTACCTTCGGGTCAAGAACAATTTCAAATTTTTGAGGTTCGATTCAAAAATGGTAGAAAGCATTTCTTTAACAATGTAAATAATCTGTCTTTACGCATTGGAGATGTAGTGGCTGTAGAAAGTTCACCTGGACACGATGTTGGAAATATTTCATTGGCAGGCGAATTAGTAAAAGTTCAAATGAAAAAAAGGAATGTTCCGCTTGATTCTCCCGATATCAAAAAAATATATCGAAAAGCTAGTCAGAAGGATATTGATATTTGGCAAAAAGCCAGAGATCGAGAATTGGAAACGCAACGAATTGGTCGGGAAATCATTCAGAGACTAGGTCTTGAAATGAAACTTTCTGATGTAGAATTTCAAGGGGATAATAACAAAGCAACCTTTTATTACACTGCAGACGGACGTGTCGATTTTCGTCAATTGATAAAAGATTTAGCTTCAGAATTTTCGATTCGCGTAGAAATGAAACAAGTAGGTGCTCGTCAAGAGGCTGCACGCCTGGGTGGAGTCGGGTCCTGTGGTCGTGAATTGTGCTGTTC
>JALQZD010000365.1 GCA_023258495.1 Polaribacter sp. | reverse complement strand
GGATTGATCACTCTAAAGTTTCGACTACCTAAATCCATATCCGGATTTTGACCCGTAGTAGTTCCGTAAATCGGTACATGCGAATCTTTGGCTACATCCTGAAGGGACCTATATAAATCGTCAGCATTTAATTTTTGATTTTGTACTGGAATTAAGATGGTTCCATACTCGTAGCTTCTCCCTCCATTGGTAAAGTTTTTCATCGACACATAAGCACGAATGCCTTTTTGCAAAATCGCGTGCAGTGCTTTTGGGGTATAAAACTCATTCCAAGGCATCAAATATCCATAATCACTTTTCATGGAAACTACTCCGTCTTTCAACTTTAAATCGGTGATTTCACTTCCTGCTTTTGATAGGGAAACATTTTCATTATAATCTACATCAAAGGCATGATTGAAGGTCCAAGCAGAAATATCATAGAATAAACTATCGGTAAATTGTGTGCGTACATCAAACATCGCTTTTACCAATCGATGATTTTTCTGATTCATAGGAACCATAAAGCTATATCCTTTTCTGAAGCGCTTTCCGTTTAAGCTAAAATCATTTTTAATATCATGGATCTTCACCTGATGCTTTTTCAATATTTCGGCTAAATGATAGGTTTTGGCTGCATCTTTTTCATCACCAAAAACTATCGCATTGTTTTTAAATGTTTTCCTTGACTGCTTAAAGAAATCTTGCTGATACTTCAATATTTTAACTCGCATATTTTTAGCTGCATCTAAAGTAGAAAGCGCCGCTGTGAACTGATTTCTAATCGTAAAAGGAAAGGTCAAAACACCATTATCTGTTTCTTGCGCGTGCCCTCTTGAACTGGCTTGTTCGAATAGAATTCCAATTCCGCCATTGATATCTGGAAAGGCAGAACCTTTTCCGTAGAAGTAATCATCATAATCTTCTTCTGAATAATATAAGGAGCCCAGATTATCAAATGCTTTTGCATGGTATGTTCCGATTTCCTTCGTCAAATCCTGATTCATTTGAGGGGTAAACGGATGTGTTCTTTCAGGAATACCTGGCTGGAAAAAGAACGTTGAATTACTTCCCATTTCATGATGATCGGTTAAAATATTTGGCATCCAATAGTGGAAGGATTGAATTCGAGCACTACTTTCTGGCAACTGAACAGTTAACCAATCGCGGTTCATATCAAACTGATAATGATTTGTACGTCCTCCTGGCCAAACTTCTCGATATTCACGATCATTCGGATCCGGATTGATATTCTTACCTCTGTTGGTATTCGCCCAATAGGCAAATCGTTGTAATCCGTCTGGATTAAAACTTGGATCAAAAAGGATAACAACATTGTTTAATAAATCATCAATTCCTTGAGCTGCTGCTAAATAATAGGCAACTGCCAAAGCTGAATTTGAACCACTCGGTTCGTTCCCATGTATAGAAAATCCTTGATACACAACGATAGGACCATTTGAAACATCGAAAGAAGCGTCATCGGTTCCTCGGATATGATTTTGACGAATTTGTTCAATATTTTTTTGATTTTCAGGTGACGTAATTGTCAATAACAACAAGGGCCTATCTTCATACGTTTTACCTCTATCTTCAATGGTGATACGGTCTGAAACTCTGGCTAAAGTTTTCATATACTCCACCAGTTTATCGTGTGTCACATGCCACTCACCTACCTCATGTCCAATGACTGATTTAGGTGTTGGAATCGATTGATCATAGGTTACATTTTTTGGTAAGTAGTAACTCAAATCTACTTTTTGCCCTGATAATGATAGTGTTACAAAGAATAGAATTAAAAAAGCAGTACTGTTTTTCATTGAAGTAAAATTTGATTAAAACAAATATAAGCAATCAAAACATTATGAATTTGTATATAAAACTATTATCAAAAATTGATAAATGATCCATTTTTTAATTTTCTACTACGCCAACTTTATTGGGTAATCAATCAAGTAATCCTGCATCGTATTTCACTTTACCATTAACAATGGTTTGCAATACTTTTCCATTTAGGATAGCCTTCGGATTCGCATTCAATACATCTACATCAACAATTGTAAAATCGGCCCATTTCCCTTTCTCAATTGATCCTGTCAACTTCTCCTGACCAGAAGCATATGCTCCCCAAATGGTATAGGCGCGTAACGTTTCTTCACGAGTTAATTTTTGCTCTGGATAATAGACAGCACCATCCTTTTTTTGCTTGGTAATCGCACAGAAGAATCCGTAGAAAAAACTCGGATCAGAGCCTGTAAAATCAGAATTAAAGATCATTTTCGCTTTGTTTTTTCTCAAAGTTCGCCAGGCATACGCGCCTTTCGCTCTTTCTAATCCGACGCGATCAACTGCCCAGGGCATGTCCTCAACGGCGTGCGCTGGTTCCACAGAAGCTGTGATATTTAACTCCGCAAATCGAGAAAAATCATCTGGATGAACCACCTGAACATGCTCAATACGATGTCTTAGATTTTTAGAATCGGGATTACTTTTAAAATAATTTTCATAGATATTCAGCACATCGCGATTCGCCTTATCTCCTATGGCATGAATGGCTAATTGAAAATTTTTATCTAAAGCTTTTTTGATTAGGTTTTCATCAAAGCCATATGCTATTCCGCTAACTCCGGTATGATTCTCTCTATCTGAGTACGATTCTAAAAACTTCGCTCCTCTCGATCCTAAAGAACCATCGTAATACCCTTTGAATCCTTTTACTTGGAGAAAACTGTGATCATCTTTTGTCGGTCCTTTTTCTAACCATTCATCAACCAATTCCAGATTGTATTTTCGAGCTGCTACAAAGGCATGAACTCGCATAGGAAGGCTGTCCCTTTGATGTAGATACTGATAGGCATCCATATGTAATTTATCAACTCCTAAATGATGAGTGGTAGTAAACCCTAATGTTAAAAGCTCATCAAATCCGTAATTCATAATTCGGACTTGTTGTGAAACTGAGTTTTGCGGAATTTTCTCGAGTAATAAC
>JALQZD010000030.1 GCA_023258495.1 Polaribacter sp. | reverse complement strand
AAGGATATCAGGTGACAGGGAGTGATGATACGATTCACGACCCTTCGAAAAGTCGATTAGAAAAGTACGGATTATTACCAAAGGAATTTGGGTGGTTTCCAGAAAAAATCAATACAGATGTAGATACGATTATCCTTGGGATGCATGCCAAAATTGACAATCCTGAGCTTTTGAAAGCACAAGCAATAGGATTAAAAATTTATTCATATCCAGAGTTTTTATTTGAGCAATCGAAAGATAAGACCAGAGTTGTTATTGGTGGTTCACATGGAAAAACAACGATCACTTCAATGATTTTACACGTATTGAATTATCATGATCGCGAAGTGGATTACATGGTTGGTGCACAATTGGAAGGATTTGAAACCATGGTGCATTTAACAGAAGAGAATGAATTTATAGTTTTAGAGGGAGATGAGTACCTAAGTTCACCAATTGATCGGAGACCTAAATTTCATTTATATAAACCGAATATTGCATTAATCAGCGGAATTGCGTGGGATCATATTAATGTATTTCCAACTTATGAGAATTATGTTGAGCAGTTTCAAATTTTCACAGATTCGTTAATCAATGGTGGAATTTTGGTGTATAATGAAGAAGATCCCGAAGTGAAAAGGGTCGTTGAATCTTCAACCAGTGCCATTAAGAAATATCCATATCAAACACCACCTCACAGTATTGATGATGGTACTACCTATTTAGAAACGGTAGAAGGAGATGTACCATTAGAAATTTTTGGAAACCATAATTTACAGAATCTTGCTGGTGCCAAGTGGATTTGTCAACATATGGGAATTGATGAAGAAGATTTTTATGAAGCGATAGCAAGTTTTAAGGGGGCGAGTAAGCGTCTGGAAAAAATTGCCGAAAATGATACGACTGTTATATTTAAGGATTTTGCACACAGCCCAAGTAAGGTTGAAGCTACGACAAAAGCGGTGAAAGATCAATACGAGAACAGAACTGTGTTGGCCTGCTTAGAATTGCACACCTATTCGAGTTTAAATGCGGAATTTCTAAAAGAGTATAAAGGAGCGCTGAAGTATGCCGATAAGGCGGTCGTTTTTTATTCACCACATGCGGTAAAAATTAAACAATTAGATGAGGTGACCAGTGATCAGATTGCAGAGGCTTTTGAACGCGAAGATCTTATTATTTATACGAAACCTTCTGAGTTTCAAAAGTTCTTGTTTTCCGAAAACCTTGAAAATTCAGCTGTTTTATTAATGAGTTCTGGTAATTACGGTGGACTCGATTTTGATGAGGTTACTCGTTTGGTTTAGGTTTTTTGAGGCCGAACTGAATTAATTTACGTTCTTGCCAATCTTTAGAGCGCACTAAATAAAGTAAGAATTTTCGATGCTCGGATGAATACATTGATTTTACAATTAGAATCAATCTATTTTGAGTCCCCAAACAAAAATCAATAACTTTATTTTTAACACGGTTGAACTTTCGATATTTTGCAAAAAAGCAAACAAACATAAAGTTCCATTTTGCTTTTTGGGT
>JALQZD010000259.1 GCA_023258495.1 Polaribacter sp. | reverse complement strand
CAGATACTAATTGGTTTTGCTTATTAATACGCCAATCTAGGTGTGTATTTACCCCAATTAAATGATTTTGCAGCCATCTTTGACGCACTAAATTGGCAATGTCGCTGGTGTCGGTGCCGGAAACCCGTGCAGGGAGTCCATAATAACTCAGCTCGTCTTGAAAACGGAACTGTTCAAAATATCCGCTGCCATAAGTGTAGTATACGGTATTGTTTAGGTTAATCGTAGAACCGAAGTTTTTAGAGGAATAGTAGTGGAAATGATGTTGCTGATAATTATCGGTTTCGTTAGGGTATAAATAATAATTGTATTGGTTAGGATTGGAATTGAAAAGGTTGAAACTATCTTGATTGTTACGATACGTGCCAATATTTCGGTTGTAATGGTCGTTAAGCGCTTGGGAATCAGATGCGTTGGGATTAGGATTGCCCATGTTGTACTTCTCAATGGGAATTCCCCACCATGCCTGAGCGGTTTTCTCGGCTCCGCCGAACACCATGAATTTATGGTTCCAACCGCGGTGGGTTCTATTCTGTAATGAAGCCATATAACCATATAATTCGGTATTGGATCTATCAATGAAACCCTGCGAGCCGATATGACTTATACGGATATCATAAGTCCAATCGTTACTACCTAATTTGAAAAACGGACTGTAAAACTTCGCTGTGATTTTGCGGGAGTTGAATGAACCGTACGCCAAATCAAATTCGGCTTTATCGTAGTTGTTATTTCCGGTTTGAATCATCACACCACCGCCAAATGCACCGGCACCGTGAACGCTGCTACCGACTCCACGTTGAATATGAATATTTTGAGCGGAACTTGCTAAGTCGGGCATATTTACCCAGAATGTACCTTGGCTTTCGGCATCGTTAATGGGAACGCCGTTTACGCTTATGTGGGTGCGTGTAGCATCCGATCCCCGCATTCGAATACCCGTATATCCAATACCATTTCCGGCATCAGAAGTGGACACGATTCCCGTTTGGTGTTGCAATAACATGGGAATATCTTGACCTGTATTTCTGAGTTTTAAATCTTTGGCGTTTATTGTTTCAAATGCCGGGTGAGCTTGGTTTTGATCGCGTTGAAATGCACGTATTATGACTTCTTCTATCGGCGGGATGGGCTCAATAATACGAGGCAGTTCTATTGGTAATATCTCATTGATTTTATTTATTGTGATTTTTTCGACTGTGGTAAATGAGTCGCTCCTGAGTTTGCTCGTATCAGACTGGGAGAATAATGAGGCGCAGACTACAAAAGCAATTCCTAAAATAAATACGTTTTTTTTCATGTCTCAAATGTTGGTTACATTCGAGTGTGCACGCATATTAGCGGTCATTTCCCTTCGCAGGCATTATCCTGAGCAGGTAAGCGGGTGTAATCTCAGCGCTCTCTAGGAGGCACCCCGAATGTGAGGCAAAGGTATTGGAATATTCCTAACTTCGCAACCATGGAAATAAAGGGGTTGAAACTCAACAATCCGGGAATGGATTTTTTGGCTTGGAATTCCGGCACCGAAACATTTCCATTTCAAGTTCAAAGAGACGATCTGATTCATCCCGTTGTTTCAGGAAATAAATCCAGAAAATTACAAGGTTGGATTTCATATTATTTCGAGGAGAATTTCACCGGAATTATAACCTTTGGTGGTGCTTTTAGTAATCATTTAATCGCAACCGCTAGTGTATGTAATGCTTTGAAAATTCCGTGCGTTGGGCTCGTTAGAGGCGATATGGGAACGCACAATCCTTATTTAGATTATTGTTCTGAAATGGGTATGGAATTGATTTTTATTGCCCGATCGGAATACCGTGAAAAATTCATGCTCGAAGAGCGTTATAAACATTACAAAAAGCGTAATAATCTTTTTATTCCTGAGGGGGGTAAAGGTATTTTCGGTTTTCAAGGTTTTGAAGGTTTGGTTTCGAGTTGGAAGGGCGGTTTTCCAGATATTGTGGTAC
>JALQZD010000242.1 GCA_023258495.1 Polaribacter sp. | reverse complement strand
CAATACTATTCTTGAAAGACATTTCGGAAATAATTGCCGTAACTCGTTGGATAACCGCTTCATCCACATTCATCTTGAATAAAAACTCAGCTGCTTTTTTAGGGCCGATGCTTTCATCACCATTATGAAACTTAGCATCTGCAATGTCGTGTAGCAAAGCGGCCAAACTTACGATTAACTCATCTACAGTTTCAGTTTTGGATATCAAAAGAGCATTCTTGTACACACGTTCTACATGAAACCAGTCGTGACCACCTTCGGCCGAGGAAAGTTCATTTTTTACAAATGCAATGGTCTCTGTTATCAATTCAGAATTTGTCATAGGCAAAAAAAAATCCACTTATTAAAGTGGATTTAAAGGTACAATTTGTTTGATTAACAATACTCTTCGAAGGCCTCAACTAAGTTTTCTGCAATCATCTGTGCAGAACGACCTTCGATGTGATGTCTTTCAAGCATATGAACTAAATTCCCATCTTTAAACAGCGCAATTGCTGGAGAAGAAGGAGGAAACGGAACCATATATTCACGAGCCTTTGCGGTTGATTCTTTTTCAACACCCGCAAAAACCGTTGTTAAATGATCTGGCTTTTTATCTCCTTGTAAAGAAGCGATCGCCCCTGGTCTTGCAGTCCCGGCAGCACATCCACATACGGAGTTCACCATTACTAAAGTTGTTCCTTGTTTTGCTAAAGCGCTGTCTACATCTTCAGCTGTATATAAAGCGTCAAATCCTGCGTCGATTAATTCGTCGCGCATTGGTTTTACTAATTCTTCTGGATACATAATGTCTAAAATTTTGGCAAATATACTTTATAATCAACGGATTTGAAACGACTGATTCTATTTTAAATTTATCTATTCATCAGAAAAAATAATAATTGAGATAAAACCCTGCGACATTTGGTTTTTTTATATTTGACCAAACAATTTTTATGGGAAGTTTTACCAAGTGGTTAGGTGCAGGATTGGGGTTCACATTAGGGGGGCCAATTGGTGCGGTAATTGGTTTTGCTTTGGGAAGCGTGGTAGATAATTTCTCAGAAAAGGATATCATCCAGGAGCAACGTGAATATCAGCGTCGAGTAAGACAGCAACCCAATCGCGTCAACACAAGTTCAGGTGATTTCGAAATCAGTTTATTGGTCTTATCATCTATAGTGATTAAAGCCGATGGTAATGTTGATCAACGCGAGCTCAATTATGTTCGAAATCAATTTGTCTCATTGTATGGCAAGCAAAGAGCGAATAACGCTTTCAAGCTATTTAAGGGAATTGTAAAAAAACAGGTTTCAACGCGGCAAGTCTGCATTCAGATTCGTGAACATATGTCACATGCATCACGATTGCAGCTCCTGCATTATTTGTTTGGTATCGCTAAAGCGGATGGCATTGTTACAGATCAGGAGATTGAGGTGATTCGCAGAATTTCGGGATATTTATACATCAATCATAGCGATTTTGAATCGATTAAGGCCATGTTCTATGATCTTGAGGAAAATGCCTATAAAATTCTTGAAATCGAGAAAACTGCTACGGATTCTGAAGTCAAAAAAGCATTTAGAAAAATGGCAAAAAAATACCATCCTGATAAAATTCAAGATTTAGGAGAGGAACATAAAAAAGGAGCTAAAGAGAAGTTTTTGACTATTCAAAAAGCATACGAAACGATCAAGAAAGAAAGAGGAATGAGCTAATTTCTTATGCAAGAAAAATGAAGAAGAACTACGACGTAATTGTAATTGGAGGAGGTCCGGCTGGAGGACAAGCAGCCCGAAATTTAACGAAAAAAGGCCATCAGGTCTTGTTGGTTGAAAAGTATAATTCTTTTGCCGATAACAATTTTTCAAGTGCTGGAATGACACTTGAACCCATGTCTGAATTCGATTTACCAGAAACTATTGTCGGTGCCTATTGGAATGATCTAGAAATCCAGTGCACAAAGGACCGTTATTTGTGGAAAGGTGGCGAACCGAAAGGTGTTGTGCTGAACTTTCAAAAATTACGTGAATTTTTGGCCGATGAAACAAGGTCGAATGGAGGTGATGTCTTAATGGGTTACCGCTATGTAAAAAAAGAGATTATTCACGATGGTGTTCGAGTATTTCTAAATAATAGTTCAACCAAAAAAACCGAAATTTTTGAGTCCAAAATGGTAGTTGACGCTACCGGACCATTGCGAAAAGTAATGTTCGATACAAAAGAAGAGCAACCCGAAATGACGCTGGGTAGTGGAACGGAATATGAAATTGAGGTAGAGCAGGAAATCTATGACCGATTTAAGGATAAACTGCTATTCTTCCTGGGTCATAAATGGGCCATAAAGGGCTATTCGTGGATTTTCCCGATGAAAAACAGAATCCTGAAAGTAGGTGCAGGT
>JALQZD010000158.1 GCA_023258495.1 Polaribacter sp. | reverse complement strand
GGAAATAATTAATAACTATAAAAATAATCAAAAAGATTAAAACTAAACTGCATTCTTACAAGTCTTCAAGAAACCTTGGTTCTTGATTGGTCATATTCATTTCAACAACATCTCCCAATGTTAGAGGAGCGTCAACTCCTCCTGGACCAGTGTTGACATCATCAATAGAATTTCCAAATATTAGCTCTTCATCGATTAGCAAAGCTTCAAGTTTATCTTCCAATTTGCCAATTACATCGTAATAATCTTCTACTACAGCTTCTGCATCCCAATCAAGCTTTCCCATTTTTTTTATTTTAATAAGGCTTTATTAATGGATGTAATCAAATTTGGCCCTTCATAGACAAATCCAGTATACAACTGTACCAAATCGGCTCCCGCTTCTATTTTTTCTAAGGCATCAGAAGCAGAATGAATACCACCTACCCCAATAATTGGAAAGGCTTTATTTGATTTTTCTGCTAAGAATCGAATGACCTCTGTAGATCTATTGGTTAATGGTTTTCCACTCAACCCTCCTACTTCGCTTTTGTTTTTAGAAGTTAACCCATCTCTAGAAACTGTAGTATTGGTTGCTATGACCCCATCAATCTGAGTAGTTTTGACAATGTCAATAATATCCAATAACTGATCATCGGTTAGATCGGGAGCAATTTTAAGTAAAATTGGTTTTCTGGCAGGTTTCTCTGCATTTAAGTCTTGTAAGGTTTGAAGAAGCTTTGTTAACGGCTCTTTATCTTGTAAGGCTCTTAAATTTGGTGTGTTTGGTGAACTTACATTAACCACGAAATAGTCAACATAGCCAAATAAACCTTCAAAACAGGCTACATAATCATTTACAGCTTCTTCGTTAGGCGTAATTTTATTTTTACCAATATTTCCTCCAATTAAAACACCTTTATTCTTTTTTAAACGTTCAATTGCCTGTTCGAGACCACCATTATTAAAACCCATGCGGTTAATAATTCCAGAATCCTCTCTAAGTCGAAATAATCGTTTTTTTGGATTTCCATCCTGAGGTTTAGGAGTAATTGTTCCTATTTCTATAAATCCGAATCCGAAATTCGAAAGTTCATTGTACAAACGCGCGTCTTTATCAAATCCAGCTGCTAATCCAACAGGATTCGGAAACGTTAATCCGAACAGCTTTCGCTCCAACCTAGGATCTTTGACGTTATACATGCCTCTAAAAATCGATGGGAAAAAGGGAATTTTACTTGCCGCTCGTATCATTGAAAACGTGAAGTAATGCACTTTTTCCGGATCAAAAGAAAATAAAATAGGTCGTATAATTGATTTATACATAAATATGGTTTCCGCTCAATAGCCTGTTATCTCAAAGTAGCTTCTAAATTCTTCTCAAATGTTAATTGAAGCTTATTCATGATTCTTTCAATCTGCTTATCATTTAACGTTTTGGAATCATCTTGCAAAATAAAACTTACCGCATATGATTTCTTATCCTCTGGTAACTTATCTCCTTCGTATACATCAAATAAATCTACTTCTTTAAGCACATTTCGCTCTGCCTGATACGCCAATTGGTAAATATCTTTAAACTGAACTTCCTTATTCACCAATAATGCCAAGTCTCTCCTAACGAAAGGATGTTTTGGCAATGTCTGAATGGAATTGTTCTCAAATGAAGTCTCTTTCAACAAATTATCCCATTTGAAATTCGCATAAAGAACCTCTTGTTTAATTCCGAAGGATTTTAAGGTAGCTCCATTTACGGTTCCTAATTCGACTAACATTCCGTTATCTCCGTAAATTGAAATGCCTTCATTTAAGACATCCGATTTACTTGGCTTCCCCTTTGTTTTGGTAATTCCT
The DNA here is from genome assembly GCA_023258495.1 of Polaribacter sp. Classification (GTDB taxonomy): domain Bacteria; phylum Bacteroidota; class Bacteroidia; order Flavobacteriales; family Flavobacteriaceae; genus Polaribacter. The sequence goes on along the minus strand of JALQZD010000158.1, from coordinate 114 downwards.
AATCGTGCTAAAACACCAGTAACAATTCCTTTTAAGAAGAAAAAATCCGAAGTACGCTGAGGAGCAATCCAGGACTCTTTATTCTTTGATCCTGTAATAAAAATAGCTAACTCC
>JALQZD010000118.1 GCA_023258495.1 Polaribacter sp. | reverse complement strand
ATGCCACCACCTACGGTAAAGGGCAGGTCTATTTCGTGTGCTATATGGCTTACCAGTTCGGCAAAGGTCTTGCGTTCTTCCACGGTAGCGGTAATATCCAGAAAAACCAGTTCGTCGGCACCTTGTTGCACGTAGGCTTTGGTGATTCGGCATTGACAATTATGGTGAATGTATTTTTTGTAAGCCTTGATTGGTCTGTAGAACAGGCATCCAAAACAAAATTACACATGGCCATTGCCAAATTGGCAACTGCACTTGGTGTCGAATTTGCCTTTCCATCGACTACCGTAACCATTGAACAATTTCCAGACAAAAAAGGAGTATTACCTAAATATGACACCGAAGCTGATGCAATTTCAAAAGCTGTTGATGCGGTAGTCGCTCAATTTGAAGCCGAACAAAACAACAATGAATCCTGATGAAACGCTTATTTAAAAATGGAATTCTCGCAATCCTGTCTTTGGGATTTTTATTTGTCATCTTTTTCTTTTGGTCTTCGGCACCAACCTTACCAATTGAGTCTTACGAATCTGTCGGTAAGTTGGATCATGCCATGGCCCCTGAAAATGATTCCACCTTTTCAATTGTGACCTATAATATTGGTTACCTAAGTGGTATGACGAATAATACCACAGCAGAAAAACCAAAATCTTTATTTGAGGGTAATCTTGAATTGGTAAAATCACAAGTCAAAAAGGTGAATCCGGATATTATCGCGCTACAAGAAATCGATTACAAAGCAAAACGATCCCATTGGGTTGATCAGCATGCTGAATTGGTCAACCTTGGTTATCCGTTTTATGCCAAAGCTATTAACTGGGATGAGAGGTACTTACCTTTTCCGTATTGGCCACCTAAAATGCATTTCGGAAACGTAGTTTCTGGTCAATCGATTGTGAGTAAATACACATTAAAGGACCATAAAAGGGAAGTACTACAGCGGGTAGCCGATGCCCCATTTTATCGTGACGCGTTTTATTTGGAACGATTAGCACAAGTGGCCAAAGTCACGCTGAATGGCAAGGATATCGTAATTATCAATGTGCATTTAGAAGCATTCGACAAGCCCACCCGAATGAATCAATTCAAGGAAGTAGAGGCTATTTATCAGTCCTATAAGGATAACTTTCCAGTCCTTCTTTTGGGCGATTTTAATTCAAAATACAGGGATGAATCCGCAGGAATTCAATCCGTACTCAATGATCCAGAATTGGGTTGTGCTGCCATAGATACTAGCATAGCGAATACCTACAATTCTAAGAATCCACACAAACGAATTGATTACATTTTTTATACAAAAAATTCCATTGAAGAATTGGAAGGAAGGGTATTGCATGAGTTTGGAGAAGCCTCAGATCATTTACCAGTGTATATGAAGTTTCGATTGAAATAATACCAGCTTATCATACATAAAAAACCTCGCCAATGGCGAGGTTTTTTATGTATTGGGAAATAAATAACTTACTTTGGATCTAATGCCACGTCAATTCTGGCAATAGCGTCTTGTAAGTGATATCTTGTAGTCTGGTTTGGTGCTTTCCCTAGATTTGATCGAATATCGCGCTTTAATCTGTTTAATTCACCTCTAGCCATCGCTTTAATATCTGATTGATCGATGTTTACGGTACTTTGTTTGAAGTAACCTGCATTCGCACCTCTCTGATTTTTTGCCTCGTTTAATAAATAAGACAACCTATTGATGTGTGCTCTTTGTAGGTTTCTTTTGTACGTATCAATTGTTCCTCCGCGGTATAATTCACTCCAAACACCTTGACGTAAGTCATAGAACATAGTGGTTACTGTATAGGCTTTGCTTCCGTGTAAGGTCTCATTCTCAATCATTCGAGCCATTCTACCAGCATCTAAAACACGATTCAATCCTCTTGACTGAATGGAACTGATACGCTCAATATGACCCGAGAAGTTCGCCAATTCAAATACACGGTTGTCAATCATCCATTTTGGAGTTGTAAATAACTCTTTGTTTAACCAACGCATCGCTTTTCTCTGGTGATCTTTTGCTACATGCGTATACACAGCTCCTTCTTGTCCAACAGCTTTGTAGTATTCATATACCCCACCAATATTTGAGGATACATGACCTACGTAACGGTTAAACTGACCAAGAATTTGTCCGTACATGGTTGCCATATCTTCATAGGTTTCTCCTTCTTTAGTCGTCCAGGTTTCAAGATTCTTCATGATTCTCTTCAAGTTCATAATACCATAGGTACTAGCCTTCATAGCATCATCTCCTAGATCTTCGGTTTGTGAACTTGGATCCACTACACCACCCGCTTGCTGATGTCCGAAACGGTACATTGGATCTCCTGCTTTATCGGTGATCCATGAATTTAAAATCGGCTTTTCTTCCTTTGCAGATTTGTCTAAAATTGGACGGTATCCCCAGTTGATCGCATATTTATCGTAAGGACCAATATTTGGCATTAACGCTACCCCTTTATCTTCTGGTTGAGCCACGTAGTTGAAACGTGCATAATCCATAATTGATGGAGCAGTTCCATACTTTTTCGTAAAGCTCGCCGAACGTAATGAATCAACAGGATAGGCAACACTAGATCCCATGTTGTGTGGTAATCCTAAGGTATGACCTACCTCGTGAGCAGAGACAAATCGGATTAATCTTCCCATTACTTCATCTTTAAATTCAGTGGTTTGTGCATCCGGATTGATGGCTGCCGTTTGTACAAAGAACCAGTTGCGTAATAGAGACATCACGTTGTGGTACCAGTTGATATCTGATTCTAAAATCTCACCAGATCTTGGGTCACTTACGTGAGGTCCGTTGGCATTCGGAATTGGTGATGCTAAGTAACGTACTACGGAATAACGAACATCTTCTGGAGACCAGTCAGGATCTTCTTCTTGTGTTGGAGGGTCTTTCGCAATAATTGCTTCTTTAAAACCAGCTGCTTCAAAAGCTACTTGCCAGTCTTCGATACCTTGCTTGATGTACTTTCTCCATTGTGGTGGAGTTGCTCGATCAATGTAGTATACAATTTGTTTCTTTGGTACTACTAATTCACCTCTTTTAAATTTCTCAATATCTTTGTCTTTTACTTCTAATCTCCATCGGTCTAGGTAACGAACTGTTTTTGATCGTTGATCATCTAAACCATAGTCTACCTGACCTCTTGCAAACCATCCCACACGCTCGTCAAAATAACGACGCTTCATTGGAGTTTCTGGCAATAAGATCATAGAATTGCTCATTTCTACAGAAATAGATCCAACGCTACTGTTTGATGGTGGTCTTGAAGCGATATAGGTTTTCACGTGACGCAATTCAATGTTTTGTGGGTAACTGCTTACTCTCTCTACATAAGAACGCGTTTTGTCCATTCGAGTCGCTCTGTAACGAGTTCTGTAACGTTGTGGAAACCCCATTGGCTTTACGTCACTTGTTAATAATGGAGTAGCATCAATTACAACAGCTGTTGTGTCTTTGTTGAATGCTTTAATTGGAAAAGAGAATAATACAGGCTCAAAATTTGAATTCACAACGGCCTCATTTACGGCTTTCGCTGTATCTGCAACAACCTGGTGAGAAACAATACGCAATAAAATGTTCTTACCATTACGTTGCCAACGCAACACCTGAGTATTGGTCTTTCCACCCCCAAAACCGATTCCACTAGCGGTTTTTGCGATACGAGTAACCATTAGCATTTCTCTTTCTAGCATATTGTTTGGAATCTCAAAAAGATATTTATCATCTTTTGAGTGCACATGGAATAAACCTTCGTCGGTTTTCATGTCTTTTGTAACCACTTTTCCATAGGGTTGAATAGCACCCTTTTTTGGTTTTGGTTTAGGTTTTGGCTTCGCTACTTGTTCCGTTTTGCCTTTCTTGGTATTCTTTTTTTTACGCTGTGCTTCAACATCTAAAGTCAACGTAAACACAAAAATTACCACAAGAATTTGAGGAAGTAATTTTTTGATTTTCATACGTGGATTATTTGATTAAAAATAGGTTGTCGAATATACTCAATCCCCAATCAGGCCATTCTTAAAGATATGTTAACACTTGTGGATTAGCTAGATATTTAGCCAGTAGGTGAGCTTTAAGTTGATGGATCTAAAGCGTGGTGAAAAGAGGGTTGTGTCATAATTATCATTATACACGATGAACAAATCCGATAGCGGTGCAAAACGCCATTGCAATCTCGTATTGATACTGAAGTTTTGGCGCTGATTACTATATTGAATAAAGGTTGCCCAGAACATACTTTTGCTAAATGTAACATCAAATCGTGGTCCTACCAATAAAATTGTAGCACTCGGATAAGGTGCTGGTAATTCAATGCGATCCATCTGCATTTGAATGCTTCCTGATAAATAGGGTTGAGCTCTCCAATTCAAACTACCTTTTACCGAATAGCGATGTCCATTATAAAATCTACCGATGGAAGGAGCGAATTGATAGGAGATTACTTTTCTGCGATCTGATTGGTAATCCACTTCCAGATTGGTGTAATTATACTTCTCATTACCAGGGAGTTCAATACCGCCTTCGGTCCCAGTTGGGTCAAACGGATTGTACAATTTAGTGAGACGATTAAACATGGACACACGCAATTCTGAGGTATTTCTAAAATTTACTCTCCAGCGTGTAATAATCGTATAATCAGATAGTTCGAAATTCAGTTCGGGTCGCCATAAGAAGATGGGTATGAATTGTAAGGCATGACGCTGAATGGCTCCTTTTTCTGGCCAAAACTTCACTTCAAATTGTGGATTTGCTTTAAAAATATCGGTACGGCGAATAAATCCGAGATCAGATCTGTAGTTATCACCTACAAATACACCACTCAATCGAATTCCTAATCTTCGATTATTAAAAGCGGTGTTAAATCCGGCACTGAAATCTTTAGAAGATACTCCTGGTGAAAAGGATTTGTGAACGAAATACCGACCACTCCAGGTATTATCTGCGCTGGCTAATCGATAATCTATACCCACCACGCGATTATACCGATCTTCAGGTGCTAAAAA
>JALQZD010000400.1 GCA_023258495.1 Polaribacter sp. | reverse complement strand
TAGATAGCTCTTCACTGAATCGGTATCCTTCATTGTTGAAACCTTTTAACCCTTCTGCAGATGTGATATTATGATCAACTATATAACGCACCATGAAACCACGAGCCTTTTTAGCAAAAGTCATAATGGTTTTGAGTTGACCATTTTTAAAATCCTTGAAAACAGGAGTGATCACACTTGCGTTTATGGCTTTGTTGATGACTGCTTTATTGTATTCATTACTTGCCAGGTTCACTAACAATTCACCATCTTCCATTTCCTCATTTAACGTTTCGGCCAACTTATCACCCCAAAATTTATACAGATTGTCTGTTCGGCCAACTTTTAATCTGGTCCCCATTTCAAGTCGGTATGGAAGAATGATATCTAAAGGTTTTAAAATTCCATATAGACCAGAAATTATCCGAAGGTTTTCTTGTAGAAAAGGAAGTTTCTCTTCTTCTAAACTAGATACATCAAGTCCTCGATATACTTCTCCGGTGAAAGCATAAACCGCTTGCTTACCGGTTTCTAAGGTATACTCAGGTACCCATTCTTGGTTTCGTTCATAGTTTAAACTTGCAAGAGCAGGAGAAATACTCATTAATTCTTCCAATTTCTTTCTTGAAATTGTTTTTAGCTTCTTATTTAGTTTTTCAGAATCCTCTAAAAACTTTGGATTAGAGTGCAAACTGGTTGATGCTTTCGTATCAAAATCTAAAGACTTCGCCGGAGAAATAATGATTTTCATGAGAATAAAATTTACTACAAAAATAGGAACAAGATGAACGAATAACTAACTCAATTAATTAATTTCTCTAATGCTGCTATTTACAGAAATGATATTTAGTGAAACTTTAGAATATATTTCAAACTATTGCTAAATTTAAAGGTCCAAAGTACAAACCAAACGAAATTTTTTGTCTAGCAATCAAGAACTTATTATCGCGCTTAAAAATCCGAAGCAAAAGGACATAGCATTTTGTAAACTGCTTGATTTATATCAGGAGCGATTGTATTGGCATATTCGAAAAATAGTGGTCACGCACGAAAATGCAGATGATGTTTTACAAAATACATTTGTACGGATTTACAGAAGTATTGAGAAATTTCAGGAGAAAAGTTCGCTATTGACCTGGATGTATCGAATAGCATATAATGAATCGATTCGATTTGTGGAGAAAAATAAAAGATTTCAATTCGATGTGCTGGAGGATGCCACAATGAATCACTTTCAAATTCTCCAGGAAGATAGTTACTATTCTGGTGATGAAATCAAGGAAAAATTACATGCGATAGTGGAGCGTTTATCAGAGAAGCAAAAACGAGTTTTTCAAATGAAATATTTTGATGAACTAAGTTTTCGAGAAATTTCTGAGATTATGGCTGTAAGCGAAAGCACTTTAAAATCAGCGTATTATGCTGCTGTTAAAATTATTGAGAAAAAAATATTGGAATAAAAACAAACTATTTTAAAAAAGTAGGGTCTACATAAAGAATATGGAAAGCACACCGTCAAATAAAAAAGCATTTTTATCCGAAAAGAATATCCCTTTTGGTAAAAAACACCAGAAATATCTAGGAATGGATATGCCTTCTGATTATTTTTCCAAATCAAAGCAGTCAATCTTGACTAAAATTCAGGAGGAGAAGCAACCGAAAAGAGGAAAGTTGATTACATTCAATTCAAGAATTCAATATTTGGTTGCGGCTGGTGTAGCTGTTCTTCTTTTCTTTAATCTATGGTTGTTCAATGTGAACTCTTCGAACGAGCAGCAAAATTTTGAACTTTTAACAGCATCAGAAAATGCGCTTTTAAATTCATTATTAGTAGATGATGAAGAAATGGAAGCTTATACGAACGACCTAATTATTAATGAAGTGGTGATCAAAGCTGAATTGACAGAACAAAAAATAGATAATTTTTTCATTAATTCTTTGTTTGTAGAAGATTCATTAATAGATAGTTACACCAATGATGAATTCATTAAAACATTAATTTTATAAAAATTTTCAAACTATTTGTAAAAAGTAAGTTCTAAGAAAACAGAAGCAATTTATAAATCATGAAAAAACAACGTATGAAAACTATGAAAACAAAACAAAACGTATTAAAAACCTCTGTTGCCTTTTTATCTGTAACGGCAATAATTTTATCATTTTTGGTATTTACCGCTTGCTCTGATAATTCAGAAGCTATAAATGTCGATGACACGGCTTTAGTTGAGCGTATCGATGCAGCAACTAAAATTGTAGTAAGCGACGATGACCTTCCAAGTTCTGCACAGTCAACTTTTAATGGAGATTTAAATGATAATGTGATTAGTAAAGTGGAATTAGCGATAAAATTAGTAATAAGACACTTATTTTAGATTTTCCTATTAATTTAACCACAAATATTGACTCTAGGTTTGTAGATACAACCTTTGAACAACTTTTTAAGCTAACTGGTTTAAAAAATGACGATAAATTACTATCGTGAACTTCGCTACCTAAAGACCCGGTTGACCTTCGATGGGGTGTTGCAACAGGTGGAGGCGCTAGAAACGGCACTATATCACACCTTGTTTTTTCCGAAGAAAAAACCAATAAGCCTAGAAGAGCTGAATCAAGGGTTGCACGAGATCCTTGAAGCCTTGCGCGCCAATCACAATGGATTTTATCAAGATCTCGTCTTAGACTTAATCGATAAAGTCAATCTTTTTGGGTACCACTTTGCATCTCTCGATATCCGTCAAGACTCAAGGGTGCATGAGGCCGTATTCAAAGAAATCATTTCACATAAAGAGGTGCAATCAAAGGTGAAAGGGTTAAAAGGTGTTGACTACGATGCTCTTGACTTGAAGCAACGAGTGGCATTGCTCACCTCGATTCAGGGTGATGTAGATCCGACACTTTTCGATTCAGAAACGATTACTGCTCAGACGCTTGAGAGCATTAGGGTGATGCAAGAGATTCAGGT
>JALQZD010000381.1 GCA_023258495.1 Polaribacter sp. | reverse complement strand
GTGTTAATTTTGTTCAAAAATAAACAACGTTTAGATACAAAAAAAGGCGTTACGACTAGTAACACCTTTAAATATATTAACAATTGTTAATCATTATTTTTTATGACGTATTTCAGATGAAACACTCAGTTTTTTTCTTCCTTTGGCTCTTCTTCTAGAAAGTACTTTTCTACCATTAGCAGAAGCCATTCTTTCTCTGAAACCGTGCTTGTTTCTTCTCTTTCTTTTTGAAGGTTGATACGTTCTTTTCATTGTAACTAACTCTTAATAATTGTCTTGTGTGTCTTTCTTCTGCATTTACCTCAAAGGAGGTCGCAAAAACGAGTGCAAATATACAACTGTTTTTATTTATAACAAGATTATTTTTTAAATTTTTAAATTGATTTTGTTTCAACAAATCTTAATAAAAACTGTTTCAGTTTCTATCATTTTATTTTAAGATACAACTTAGAGTTAGTACTTTTGCCCAAACCTACATCAATCATGCAAAACACCAAGTATGTTTTCGTTACCGGAGGGGTAACATCATCTTTAGGTAAAGGAATTATTGCGGCTTCCCTGGCAAAATTATTACAGGCCAGAGGGTTTCGAGTAACCATCCAGAAATTAGATCCATATATTAACATAGATCCGGGAACATTAAATCCATATGAACATGGAGAATGTTATGTTACCGATGACGGTGCCGAAACCGATTTAGATCTAGGGCACTATGAGCGTTTTTTGGGTATTCCAACATCTCAGGCTAACAACGTAACGACTGGAAGAATTTATCAATCTGTGATTGATAAAGAGCGTAAAGGAGAATTTCTTGGAAAAACAGTTCAGGTGATTCCTCATATTACTGACGAAATTAAAGAACGTGTTCAGCTACTAGGTGAAACCGGCGAATTTGATATCGTGGTTACCGAGATTGGTGGTACAGTGGGTGATATTGAATCACTACCCTACATAGAATCTGTACGTCAATTGTTATGGGAGAAGGGTGAAGAGAATGCTATCGTAATTCATCTTACCTTAATTCCTTATTTGGCGGCGGCTGGCGAATTAAAAACGAAACCCACACAACACTCGGTAAAGAGTTTGATGGAAAGTGGAGTTTCCCCTGATATTTTGGTGTGTCGCACAGAACATCACATTTCGGATGATATCAAACGCAAATTAGCATTATTCTGTAATGTGAATAAAGAGGATGTTATTGAATCTATTGATGCAGAGACCATTTATGATGTTCCGATTTTAATGCTAGATCAAGGATTGGATAAGGTCGTATTGAAAAAATTAGATCTTCCTTTAAAATCAAATCCGGATTTAATTAAATGGAACGATTTCCTAATAAAACACAAAAGCCCTACTTCAGAAGTTGAAATTGCCTTAATAGGAAAATATGTAGAATTACACGATTCCTACAAGTCAATTACCGAGGCATTTATTCACGCTGGATCTTCGTATGCTACCAAAGTTAATGTGCGATGGGTGCACTCAGAAAATTTGGACCTTTCCAATTATGAAGAGCATTTGAAAGATGTGGACGGAATTCTAGTTGCTCCAGGATTTGGGGATCGCGGAATCGACGGAAAAATAAAAGCAGTACAATATGCACGTGAGAATAATATTCCTTTCTTCGGAATTTGTCTCGGAATGCAAATGGCGGTCATCGAATTTGCTAAAAATGTTCTCGGATTAAAAGACGCCTATTCTACGGAGATGAAGCCAAATGCTGAGAATCCAGTAATTGACTTGATGCAAAGTCAAAAGGACGTAGTGAATAAAGGTGGAACCATGAGATTGGGTGCCTGGGATTGTCAATTAGCAGAAGATTCGAAGAGTTTCAAAGCTTATGGTAAGGTAAATATTCAGGAACGTCACCGTCATCGCTATGAATTTAACAATGACTATTTAGCTGATATGGAAGCGAACGGAATGATTGCCGTTGGTAAAAACCCCAAGGCTGATTTAGTGGAAGTGGTTGAAATTCCAGATCATCCTTGGTTCGTTGGTGTTCAATACCATCCAGAATACAAGAGTACGGTATTGAATCCGCATCCGCTTTTTGTTCACTTCATTAAAGCGGCATTAAAATATTCTAATCAGAAATAATTGAGTTCGGAATACTTGTTGAACTATGTATAGGGAGATAAATAAATACCCATTTAAAAGGGTTGAAAACACAATTTAACTAAATTTGTCGGGATTTGATACAGGTCTGAAACCTGTCTTATGACATATTGACATCAATTACACATGGAAGAAAAAAAATTTGATATAAACTCGTTTGTTGGAATGATTTTGTTAGCGGGTGTGATGCTGTATTGGCTAAATACTCAAAAACCTGAAGAACCCATCACTCCAACTAATGAGGTGAATACCGAGACAACAAAAACTACCGCTATTGAAAAGGACAGTGCAAAAACAAAAGAAGTTGTTGTTTCTGATTCAATTCAAAATGAGACATTAAAAAATCAGTTAGGTGCCTTTGCGTACAGCGGAATCAATGCTCAAGAAGGTGAAACTGTTCTTGAGAACGATCTCGTAAAACTAGTTATCGATAATAAAGGTGGACAGATTAAAGTTGCAGAAATCAAAAATTATGTAACCTACGACTCGCTTCCGCTTTATATGGTTAAAGACAACAATGCCAATTTTAATATCAATTTTGGAACAACCGATAATCGTATTTTAAACACGAAGGATTTATTCTTTGAACCATCTGTAAGTAAAAATGGTGAGAATCAAGTCGTATCGATGAAATTGAAAGTTTCTGAAACTCAGTTTTTAGAATATCGCTACGAAATGAAACCAGACGACTACATGGTTGATTTTTCGATTCGTTCCCAAGGATTGAACAATGTAATCAATACTTCAAATACGATTCAATTAGACTGGACCTTAGATGGATACCGTCATGAGAAGAGTTTGCGTACAGAAAATGACATGTACACCTTCTATTACTACAAAGCTGAAGATGAAGTTGATTACATCAATAAAGGAAATACTGAAGTCGTAAATAGTTTAAACTGGGTCGTTTATAAACAACATTTTTTCAGTTCAAATTTATTATCCAACAAACCATTAAACGACGCTACTATAACTTCTACGGATTTAGTAGTTGATAAAGAATTGGACACTGTATTCACCAAACGATTCGAACTTAAAGCGCCTTTAGCAGTTACGAATGGTGAATTGAACTACGATATGAAATGGTTCTACGGGCCATCAGATTATAATTTATTGAAGACTTATGAAGGAACCGATTTGGATGAAACTGCCGATTTAGGTTGGGGTATCTTTGGATTTTTGAACCGTGTCGTTTTCTATCCGGTATTCAATATGCTTCAAGGATTCATAGGTAACTTCGGATTAATCATCATTTTAATGACAATTGTCGTTCGTATTATCATGTCTCCATTGGTGTATAAATCATACGTTTCTAGTGCGAAGATGAAAGTGATTCGTCCAGAGATGACTGCGATTAATGAGAAGTATCCTGGAAAAGAAAATGCAATGAAGCGTCAGCAGGAGGTTATGGCAGTGCAGCGAAAAGCGGGTGTAAGTATGATGTCGGGCTGTGTGCCTGCATTATTACAAATGCCAATTTTCTTTGCCTTGTTCAAATTCTTCCCAACCAATATTAATTTGCGACAACAAGGCTTCTTATGGGCGCCAGATTTATCATCTTATGATATTATTTTTGACTTACCATTTGAGATTCCATTTTACGGTGATCATGTAAGTTTATTTCCGATTTTAGCGTCTGTTGCCATTTTCTTCTACATGCAGATGAATCAGAGTCAGCAAATGAATATGCAAGCTCCTCCTCAAGAAGGAATGCCAGATATGAGTAAAATGATGAAATACATGATTTACTTATCACCTGTATTTATGTTGGTATTCTTTAACAACTATGCGAGTGGATTGAGTTTGTATTACTTCGTTTCGAACTTGTTAACCATCACCATTATGTTAGTGATTAAGAACTATGTAATTGATGAAGCAAAAATTCATGCGCAGATTGAAGAGAATAAAAAGAAACCTCAAAAGGTGAGTAAATTCAGACAACGATTAGATACTGCCATGAAACAAGCACAGGAACAACAGGCAAGACAGCAGCAACAAAAGAAGAAGAGATAGCAGAAGATTTAATTGACTAATAATTCAATAATTAAATTTCTTTTCTTCCTTTTAAACGCGCATAATAATTGATGTAGTAATAACACACCATCAATAGCAACATTGCCGATTTAAATCCGAATAGATCTGTGAGGTAACCAAATATTGGCGGAATAATAGCACCACCTACAATCATGGTACATAAAATTCCCGAAGCCTGTGGTTTCAAATCATCTAATCCTTCAAGGGATAGTGTAAAAATAGTCGGGAACATGATGGAATTAAACAATCCAACTCCTAAAATCGAGAACATAGCAATCAATCCAAAAGACATTGATGATATAAATACGAGGACAATGGCGCCCATCGCAAAGAACGATAATACCAATGACGGTCTCATGACTTTGGTTAAGTAAGAACCTATAAATCGACCTATCATTGCCCCACTCCAATACAGCGTAACAAAGGAACCAAGGATTCCGAAATTATCGATTCCAGACAACTCATCACCTAGAATTAATTTCGAAATAGAAGACAGAAAATCACTTTTTCGAATGGTATCGGCAAGGTTCATTGAATCGAAATAATTCACCAAATAACTACCAATAGCCACTTCGGCTCCTACATAAATGAAAATTCCTAACGCACCAAATACTAATGATTTATTACGTAACAATCTTCCATAACCTCCCTTCGGAGCAGCATTTAATACATCTGGTAATTTGACAAACCAAAAGACTAGCGCAAGAAAAACAATGAAGCCAGCAATTCCCAAAAACGGAACTTGAACCGCTTCTGCTTCTGCAATTAAATATGCTTCTTTTGCCGCATTGGTTAAAGCTTCTATTTCTTCCGATGATTTCACTTTATCACTCAAAATGAATAAGGCACCAACCGCAGGAGCAATGGCCGTTCCTAATGAATTAAAGGCCTGAGATAAATTCAATCGACTTGAGGCTGAATCTTCTGAACCTAATACGGCAACATACGGATTGGCAGCAACTTGTAGAATGGTAATTCCACCAGCCAAAACAAAATAGGCAATCAAAAAAACGCTAAACTCACGCATGGAAGCAGCCGGATAAAACAACAAACAACCAACGGCCATGGTAGTCAATCCGAGAACAATACCTTTTTTATATCCAATTTTCGAAAGTAGAAATCCGGACGGAATCGACAATACGAAATACGCCCCAAAAAAGGCAAATTGGACCAATCCGGCTTGAAAGTAAGTCAGGGTGAATAACTCACGTATTCTCGGAATTAAACTATCGACTAAAACAGTTATAAATCCCCATAAAAAGAATAATGAGGTTACGAAAATAAGTGCAGAAGTGTGATTTCTATTCGTGGTTGATGTCATAAAAGTCTATTATCCTTTGTTGTAAAAATCAGATTTGATATTCGTGTTTGCACCATCTTTAAAAATATTGTAACTAAAGTGCTCATGGATGGAATACCCGCCTGTTTCACCTTGTTTATTTACTGCAATATAGGCCACCTGAAAATCTTCATAGTTCTTTCCAGGTTTATTGACAATTCTTCCAATGGCTTCTTCACAGGCCTCCTGGGGTGATTTTCCCTGACGCATTAGTTCTACAATTAAAAAGCTACCAACAGTCTTCAAAACCTCTTCTCCCAATCCTGTAGCTGTAGCAGCACCTATTTCATTATCGACAAATAATCCAGAGCCAATAATTGGAGAATCTCCTACTCTACCCGCCATTTTATATGCCAATCCGCTCGTCGTACAAGCACCTGAAATATTACCTTCTTTATCGATAGCTAACATTCCTATGGTATCATGATTTTCGATATTGATAATCGGCTTGTATTCGGATTTGATTTTCCATTTTTCCCATGCTTTCTTAGAAGCTTCTGTCAATAAATTTTCAGCTTTAAATCCAACTTCCAGCGCAAACTGCTTCGCTCCTTCTCCAGCCAATAATACATGTGGTGTATCTTCCATCACTTTTCTAGCCAATGAAATGACATGCTTGATCTCTTTAACGGCAACTACGGCCCCGTAATCTCCTTTTTCATTCATGATACAGGCATCTAAGGTTACATTTCCGTCACGATCGGGTAAACCACCTTTTCCAACAGATTGTCCTTTCTCATTCGCTTCTGCCACTCTGCAACCTTGTTCAACCGCTTCTAAAGCCGTACCGCCATTGGCTAAAACATTGGCCGCTGCTTCAACTTCATCTGGCGTATTCCAAGTGGCAATTACCAAGGGACGAACAGGAGTTCCTGTAACCACCGATTTATTTGATTCCTCATTAACATCACAGCCACTCAAAACTGATGTTCCAGCCACAATTCCCAAACTGGTAACAGAGGCTTTTTTAATAAAATTTCGTCTTTTCATAATCTTATGCATGCTCTATTTTGAAATAGAATCATTAGTCGTTTTGATATTTTTTAATTTTGATTTCATCCACAAAAATCCAGGATCTACCTCCGTGCGGATACCCCAAATGCCATGTTGGTAATTCTCCTAATTTCTTGGCTTTTACTTTGATATACCGGGCATATAATGGTTGATTTACCACCACTTTTTCAATTTCGACTTCATCGGTTTGAAAAGGTTTTGGTGCTTTCCAGTCTTTTATTTTTCGGAATGATTTTCCGTCATTGGAATAATAAATTTCAACATCTGTAGGAAGGAATATCCAACTTCGCTGATCTCTTAAAAAATGAACGGATACGGTTGATATTTGTTTCCGGCTTCCCAAATCTACCGTCGCAATAACATCCGTATTCCAATACCCTTGCCAAGTACCGGTTCTAAAATCTTCTGTACCCACGATTCCGTCAATTAAGGCATGATCGCCTCCTGCATTGTATTGATTCGCATATTTCGAATCCAATTTGATTTTAATAT
>JALQZD010000225.1 GCA_023258495.1 Polaribacter sp. | reverse complement strand
TTGTTCCCATTTTCCATTGTTCAAATTCTTCAGCTTTATTTCGCCATGCTATATAATCGTAAGGCCTTTTAAATGCGCTATTGGTAACCTCTGGAAAATGGTATATAATCATGGCATAAAAATCACGCCAAATCAATTCATTCAAAAAAGTAGAACTAATTTCAGAGGCCTTTTCTGCTTTATCCCTAACACTGATAGTGCCAAATCTAAAATGAATACCTAATCTGGAGGTTCCATGTATTCCAGGAAAATTTCTAGTAGCCTCATAATTCCGTATTAAGCTTTGGGCTACAACCTTGGATGGAATTTGAATATTTGATTTTTCAAAGCCTATAGAAGACAATGAAAGGAGAGGAACACTTATTTGAATAAAATGATTTAAATATTTTTCCGAAGGATAATTAATCGGTTGAAAAGCTGCTTTCCATTTTTTACTATAGGGTGTAAAAACTGTATAGGGCTTCCCATCTGATTTTAAGATTTCATTTTCTTCAAATATTACATGATCTTTTGCAGAGATCACATTCACCCCATGAAATGAACAAAGTTCTTTAATTTTTCTATCTCTTTTGATGGCGTATGGTTCATAATCTTTATTGAAAAAGACATTTTTAATTTCGAAATCAACCAATAACTGACGAAAGACCTCCTCTGGTTGGCCGTGATGTATTTTAATCGCGCTTTGGAATGCTTTCAATTCCTCGTTAAGCTGATTTAAAGATTGGTAAATAAAATGCACCCTAGGGTCAGCAGGATTGCTTAAAGTAGCTAAGATATTCGTATCGAAGATAAAAATGGGTAAAACAGGTAATCCATTTTTTAAGGCCAACCAAAGGCCGTGATTGTCCTCTAGCCTCAGGTCTCTTCTAAACCAAAAAATATTAATCTGTTTGTTCATAGGTATGGAAACAAACGCACAAATAAATGGTTGGGGCGATAAACATTCTTTAGTGATTTTGAAAAAGATATTAATTTCGCAAAAAATTAATAGCCATGATCAGGTTTTTAACATTCTTATTTATCGCACTTACGATTGCATCATGTGAAGAGGATCCTCAGGTATCCACTCAAAAGGAAATTGAAAGACTGGAACAGTCTGTTAAAGAAAGTGGCAACCAGAAGGATATAGATTCACTATTATTAACCTATCAATCGTATATCTCTGAATACAAGAGTGATTCTAATACCCCCATTTATCTGGTAAGGGCTGCTGAATTGTCTTCAAGAATTAATCGGCCTCAAACAGCTATTAAACTAATGGAGAAAGGATATAGAGAATATTACAATTCTTTCAATACGGTTGCTAACGGTCAATTTTTAGGAAATATCATAAGGGAAAAATTACAAAATGAAATATTAGCACAGATTGTTTATAAGAGTACTTTGTCACTTTTTCCTGATACTGAAGCAGTTCAAAAAAGAATAATAGACCCCGAATTGACTATTACTCAAATATTGGATAGTATTGGAGCAATGCTTTTTAATGAGGATTCTGGTAAGTTAGATTTTTTACAAGCCAATAATTTTATTGAAGGCTCTGTGCTGTTTGCTATGATGGAACCTAATCAACCGCAGGTTAGTGAATTCCTCTATAAAGCCAGTGAAACTTCCAGGGCTATTCAAAATTATGACAGAACCCTCGATATATATGAATGGTTGATTTCACAATATGCTGATTACCCTAAAATTGCTCAAATTCATTTCCTTTATGCCTTTACCTTAGATAATGATTTGGGTAAAATCAATGAGGCTAAAATAGCCTACAACCGTTTCATTGAGCAATTTCCAAATAGTGATTTTGTAGATGACGCTAAATTTTTAATCGAAAATTTAGGAAAATCCGAAGAAGAAATTATCGAATCATTTAATAGGAATTAATACTTTTTTAGAAAATGGTTGTATACCGGTTCCTTCAACTTGCAGTGTTGCTGTTATCGTATATATTGATTTTACTCTGTAGATTCTTTTGG
>JALQZD010000374.1 GCA_023258495.1 Polaribacter sp. | reverse complement strand
CAAAGCGGAGCTATAAGGATGCGCGAGCAGTCCTGCTTCGGTTTGTTATTTTCAAAGCGGAGCTATAAGGATGCGCGAGCAGTCCTGCTTCGGTTTGTTATTTTCAAAGCGGAGCTATAAGGATGCGCGAGCAATCCTGCTTCGGATTCAATTGTCAATTATCAGTAATCAGTAACCGGTTATTATTTAATTATTTAGTTATTAAATTATTTAATTATTCAATAATTGAATCGCCAAGCTCGCTTGAGCGTTTTTTTGGTTGTATAAAAAAAGACCCTAAGAATTCTCAAGGTCTTTTTCGTTTAACCAAACTTTGTTTAAAAAAATCTAAACACTACTTATTTTTCGATATACATTGATTCCTATCAATCCATCTACTTCTTAGACCTTGGAAAAACGAAATAGTTTAAAAAAATAATTTAATCGACATAGGCCCTTAAAGCTAGGCGATGTTCAGGTTTACTTTTGTCGTAATTTGCTACAATAGTCTCTAGGATTTCAGGTTGTTTATTTCCTAAATCTTTAAGGTTTGAAAACTTGGTAATATGAAGGTGAAAGGTATTTTCGTCCTCTCGTTCAAATACTAAAGCGTGATGATTGTTTAATGCTAAATGAGATATGTCATTACCATTAAACGCTTGTGATTCATCTTTGGTAAAAGATGAAAATCCATAGTAATCTAAAACAATATCCATTATACGATTTCGGCAGATAAGCCTAATTCTAACAGTTTAGTACATCTTGGTTCCAATTCCTTGTATTCGCCAGATTTAACAGCGCATTTTCCTTTGAAATGAACTAAAAATGTGCATTGTTCAGCCTGAATAGGAGAGTGATCGCATACTTTGATTAAAGAATCAATTACAAAATCAAAAGTATTTACATCATCATTGTACAGAATAATTTCGCGAAAGGGCGTCTGCTCTTCTTGAACATCAACTTTTTCTAAAATTTCTTCTTGAGTACTCATGGGATAAAAATACAAAATATTCTAATTGCTTCTAAACTGTAAACTTAACCAGTTGTTTCGTTCTAATTTTTTTAAAAACTCAAACTCTAATTCTTTGGCTTTAGATTGTAAGAGAGGTTCATCTTCGGTGTAAAATCCGCTTAATAATAGAATTCCATTGCTGTTTATACAACGCTTATAGGAAGCTAAATCTTGTAGCAGAATATTCCTATTAATGTTGGCAATGATGATATCATATTTTTGATTCTTTAAAAGATGAGCATCACCAAGAAATACCGAAATGAATTCACAATTGTTCTTTTCGATGTTTTCATTGGTGTTTTCAACACACCATTCATCAATATCAATGGCATCAACCGGTCTGGCGTTTTTCATAGCGGCAAAAATGGCTAGAATTCCTGTTCCACATCCCATATCAAGGACTGATTTATGGGTAAGATCTAAATCCAACAAATGCTGAATCATCATATGTGTCGTTTCATGGTGTCCAGTTCCAAAACTCATTTTTGGTTCGATAATAATTTCATAATCCATGGTTGAGGCATCATGAAATGGAGCTCGAACGTATACCTTGTTATCTACATTTATAGGGGTGAAATTCTTTTCCCATTCTTCATTCCAGTTGGTCTGTTCAATCGTTTTGACAGAATATTCCACAATGAATTCATCTGATTTTAAAATCTGAATCTCGTTTATAACGTCTTCTGAATGTTCTTCTGATGGAATGTATGCAAGAAGACCCGTTTCCGTTTCCACGAAACTTTCAAAACCAAAAAGACCCAACTCAGCAATTAATATTTCTGCAGCCGGATCTCTAGGTTCTATCGTAAAGTTATATTCTATATATCTCAGACTCATGTATGTTATGAGGCTATTTGTAGCTTTTAAATTGAATTAATAATGGCAAGGAAATCCTCTGCCTTTAATGATGCCCCTCCAATCAGACCGCCATCAACATCTTCTTTAGCGAATATTTCCTTTGCATTATTCGGTTTTACACTGCCACCATATAGAATAGAGAGGTTATCGGAAATTTCTGATGTATACTTTTTATTGATAATTTTACGAATAAAGTCATGCATCTCTTGTGCTTGATCAGGGCTTGCGGTTTCACCTGTTCCAATTGCCCATACTGGTTCATACGCAATAACAATATTTTCCCAATCAGCTGCGCTCAAATGGAATAATGATTTTCTAATCTGATTAGCCACTTCTATAAAATGCTGATCTTGTTTCCGTACTTCCAATGTTTCTCCCACACAAAAAATGATACGAATATGATTGTTTAGGGCAGCATCAACTTTTTGAGCTAATAATTCATCAGTTTCACCATATATTGCTCGTCTCTCGGAGTGGCCTAAAATAACGGTATTTACACCTATTGATTTCAACATGGAACCGGAGATCTCACCTGTAAAAGCTCCATTATCTGCTTCATGCATATTTTGTGCAATCACTTCGATAGATGTCCCATCGGCAGCAGAAACCGAAGGAAATAAGTTTACGCTAGTCGGAGCGACCATGACCTCAGTATTAGAAAGGTCAGAAGAAATGGCATCCTTTAATTCGTTAATTAAAGCAATCGATTCACTATGCGTTTTATTCATTTTCCAGTTACCGGCAACTATTTTTTTTCTCATAAATTTTAATTTCTGTAAAGTTACAAAAGAAGAATTCTAGACCACCCTATTTTTTAATTTACTTGCTAAATCCTTTTAGTTCAAATTTTCCTCAATGGCTTCGTCTTTTGCTTTTGTGGCCTTGAATAATTTGATGCTACCTTCTTTATCGACAACCATATATCTTGGAATCCAACTGAGTCGAACAAAATCTACTAAATCTCCATCCTTCATTCCTTTCGGTAAATTGTAATGTTCGCCATAAAGTCTATGACGCTGGATTCCACTTTTCCACGAATTAAAATTTTCATCAACTGAAATGAAAAGAAATACCACGTCACTGTATTTTTTCTGAAGTGTTTTAATTCTGGGGAATCCTCTCACACAATCGGCACACCAAGAAGCCCAAAAATCAATGAATACAGTATTGCCTTTATACCGATTCAAAACTTCATTCAGTGTCGTTAATGAACCATCAACTGCAACAAGTCGTTCATTTTTTGCAGGACTTGAAAATGTTGTTGGTGTTTCATAATTACAATTCAAAAAAATGACGCAAAAAAGAAGAATAATTTTTCTCATGGGGTATTTGAATAACTCAAGGTCTTTAAATTCGATTTAACTAATCAAAAGTAGTACTTTTGTGCTACTTTAATAAATTTAAATGACTACTCAGGAGCTGGTTAATCAAATTCGTAAAAAGAAATCTTTTTTGTGCGTTGGTTTGGATGTAGATCTGAATAAAATACCAAAGCATTTATTAAATCTAGATGACCCAATCTTTGAATTCAATAAAGCCATTATTGATGCGACTCATGAATATTGTGTGGCTTATAAACCAAACACTGCTTTTTATGAGGCCTATGGTTTAGAGGGATGGAAATCTTTAGAGCGGACGATTCAGTATTTAAATGCGAACTACCCAGAGCTATTTACGATTGCAGATGCCAAGCGAGGTGATATCGGAAATACATCAACAATGTATGCAAAGGCGTTTTTAGAAAATTTGAATTTTGATTCCATTACTGTCGCTCCATATATGGGCAAAGATTCTGTAGAGCCATTTTTAGCGTTTACAGACAAACATACCATTCTGTTGGCGCTTACTTCGAACCAAGGAGCATTTGATTTTCAAACTCAGGTGCTAAGTAATGAAGAGCTCTACAAAAAAGTCATTTCAACTTCTAAAAACTGGGAGAATTCTGAAAACTTGATGTATGTCGTTGGTGCTACAAAGGCAGAGTTTCTTGCAGATATTCGAAAGATTATTCCGAATTCGTTTCTATTAATTCCTGGTGTAGGTGCTCAGGGCGGAAGTCTAGAAGCTGTTTGTAAATATGGAATGGCAGATAATATCGGAATGTTAATCAATTCTTCCAGAGGAATCATTTATGCCTCACAAGGTGAAGATTTTGCAGAAATAGCAGAATCCAAGGCGAGAGAGTTACAAAAGCAAATGGCAAGCTATTTATAATTTGAATTGGGTGTAACAGGAAACTATAATTTAATTGAATTATAGTTTGGAGGGTTATTCACTTGGAATGATTGATATTTTAAGGTATAAATTAAAATTAAACGGTTAATTCTCGATCTAGAAACCTAACTTGGTTTAATTTTTCTCTCAATTTCATCGCCTTGAAAGCTGCTAAATCGCTTACCGATTCGTCTATAAAGCGATAGTCACTCGACATCTCTAAAAGTTTAAAATATCTATCTTCTAAGTGCCTTTTATAGCTTTGTAATTGTTGTAACCGAGACATCTTTTCGAGATATATACATAAATATACTGTTTTTAAATGACTTAACATTCTAAAAATCAATAAGTTTTATGAATATTTTTAATGACTATCGAAATGTGTCAGTTTTCTTATCGTAACCGTAAGGACAATGTTTGCATCCACTTTTACAGCAATAACCACGTTTCAAATGATACTTTTTAGTAAAAACGCGGTATCCGTCTTCATTAATGTAATAATCTTCATTTTCAAATTTCTTCCCGAACATCTCCTTTGCGTTTTATGAAAATTTAAGGTTATCGTCTTTTACGGATTTGATTCGAAGGGTATAATAATCCAAGAACCAGTTCTGATACAATTTCCATGGCACCTTGCTACCTTGTTTTGGAAATTCGTGTTCAGACCTATGTATGTATCCTGAGTTGAGGTTTAACAATGAAATTCTTGTTATGGCAGTATTGTTTACAATGGGAACAAATGATTTCAACTGATTTCGATCTAAATATTTCAATAAACGCGATGCGTATTCACTGGTTAAATCACTCTTTAAGGTCCAGGAAGCATTCGTGTACCCGGCAAAAAAGATACTATTTGGTAAATCACTTAGCATCAATCCGCGATAAGTGATGCTTTGCGCTAAATCAAATGGTACAGAATCTACAGATACTTTTGCACCTCCAAAGGCGAGCAATTTCAATCCGGTAGCAGATATGATAATATCAACATCCAATTGCTTACCAGATGTTAATGCGATTCCCGTTTCATTGAAGGTTTCGATATGGTCTGTAATAATATTTGCTTTTCCTTCTCTCAGCACTGAGAACAAATCTCCGTCCGGAGCTACACAAAACCGCTGATCCCAAGGTTTGTAATTTGGTTCGAAATGAGGTGTTGCAGGAAAATCTCCCAATTCTTTTTGAGCACCTTTAATCAATAGACTTTTCATCAAATTTGGGAAGGCTTTGCAGAGCGAAAAGAAAATAATTTGGATGAGAATATTCTTGAAACGAATCAATATATGAGCAACCTTTTTTGAGAAAATCTTTTTCAAAAAAAGCGCAATTGTATCCTTATTCGGAAAGGCACCCACATAGGTTGGGGAGCGCTGAATCATGGTAATCTCTTCTGTCTTTTCAGACATTTTTGGTACGATAGTAACTGCTGTAGCTCCACTACCAATTACCGCCACTTTTTTGCCTGTATACTCTAAATTTTCTGGCCAGTGCTGTGGATGAATTATCGTTCCTTTGAAGTCTTGTGCTCCTGGAAAATCGGGCATATACCCCGCCTCATAACTGTAATATCCAGTACAGAAAAACAAAAATTGACAATTATATATCAATTCCTGATCCCCTTGCTGAGCAACAACCGTCCATCTCGAAGAATTGGTATCGAAATTGGCGCTAATTACTTTTGTGTTGTAGGTGATTTTATCCTTGATTTTATATTCAGAAACTGCCTCTTTGAGGTATTTCAAAATACTTGGAGCGTCGGCAAAGGATTTCGGATTATCCCAGGTTTTGAATGAATAACCAAAAGTGTACATATCTGAATCGGATCGAATGCCAGGGTATTTGAATAAACTCCAAGTACCACCTATTTCGGATCTTGCTTCTAAAATTTGATAATTCTTATCCGGATTTTTTCGCTCCAAATGGCAAGCAGCTCCGATTCCTGAAAGGCCGGCGCCAATAATTAAAATATCTAGGTTAGTTTCTTTCATTTGTCTTCATTCTTCTTTAATTCTCGTCTTCGCATTGGCATTCCATCAATAATGGCGAATAATTTTTCTTTAGCTAGCATAGTGTTTTGCCGAAGTTTTTTGCCTCCATCCAAACCAATTAGGGTAATGGAAAAATCAGTTTTGGCTATCTGGTTCTTTCTTGTCTCGTAGCGGTTAATTACATTTGAAAATCCTGTTGTATAGCCGTCATTGAAATACCAGTAAACTACCAATTTCCGTTCTTTTAATCCTTTAGCATCATTTTTTAACGCTTCAATTTGCTGCTGATACAATGCATTC
>JALQZD010000111.1 GCA_023258495.1 Polaribacter sp. | reverse complement strand
ACCAGCTAAAAATTGAATGATACCCATCAGAATTACCGTCAAAAACAAGTAATACAAACCCAAATTTTCGTCTGGAACACCCATGGCATTTCCTTCAGAAACTAAATTTACCATTACTACTGCTAAGGCACCTGTAGCCCCAGAAATCATACCTGGGCGACCACCAAAAATTGAAGTAATTAAACCAATCATGAATGCGGCATACAAACCAACTAATGGATCAACTCCTGCTACGAATGCAAATGCGACAGCCTCTGGAACAAGGGCTAACGCCACTGTAATTCCTGATAAAATATCGTTTCTAACGTTCTGAACTCTTTTTCGAATAAACTTTGCCATGAGTAGAATTTAAGTCGGCAAATATAGTGTCAATTTTTAAAAATCGAGGTTTTTAAAAACTTTATAGGTCAATTTAATGTTTGAGTAGGAATCGCATAACACTGAGTCAATATTTGCACTTGGAATAAATTTGGCTTTTGTGATACCTTCTTCTTCCTGAGGTTTTAACTTTCCCTTGTAATTTGAATTCATTAAAAACCAGTGTGTTTCTTTCAGACAATACTGATTCTGATAGTAGATATGCCAGGTTGTAACTAGTTTTTGTTTGATTTGTAAGTCTGTAATTCCGCACTCCTCTTCAACTTCGCGAATTGCTGTTATATCTATAGATTCTCCTTTTTCTATTCGACCTTTTGGAAGGTCCCATTTGTCATTTCGGTAAATGAATAAAATTTCTTGATTTTCGTTAATCACGAGCCCACCACCAGCAATGACAACCTTAAAATTGTTTTTAAAATTTTCCCAATCCTGTTCTAAATTATCACAATGAAGAACAATACCCTCAACATTTTCGTTTTTCAATCTGTAGATAACTTCATCAACCACAGTGTGTTTGAATAATTGAACCGAAAATATTTCCTCATTTTGATATGAAGAAGTTAATATAATCGGTTTGTCATTTATAAAAACTTTATACATTTGCGGGTATGATTAAGAACAAAGATACAGCAAAAAAAACTGCGGAACTTTTATTGCAAATTAAGGCAATTAAGTTAAGTCCAGAAGAACCATATATTTGGGCTTCAGGCTGGAAATCACCAATATATTGCGATAACAGAGTCTCGTTATCATACCCACCAGTACGAGTGTATTTAAAAGAACAAATGGCTAAAATCGTTGAAGATGAGTTCGGGAAGCCAGATGTCATAGCAGGAGTGGCCACAGGAGCTATTGCTATTGGAGTATTAGTCGCTCAGGAATTAGGTGTACCCTTTGTATATGTGAGACCTGAACCAAAGAAACACGGTCGGAAGAATCAAATTGAGGGGGTATTAGAATCAGGGCAAAACGTTGTTGTAATTGAGGATCTGATTAGCACTGGGAAAAGTAGTTTGGCTGCGGTTGAGGCATTGAAAGAAGCTGGAGCAACAGTGAAAGGAATGGTCGCTATCTTCTCTTACGGATTTGAAGTTGCTGCACAGAACTTTAAAGATCAGAATGTCAACTTGAGTACGTTAAGTAATTATGAAATTTTACTAGAACAAGCTCTAGATAGTCAATATATTAGTCAAAAAGAGTTAAGTTTACTTCGTGATTGGAGATCCAATCCTGGTGAATGGAATCCTTAAAATTAAAACTATGAATATATCCGGAGATAGCGTCATCGTAAACAAATCTGCAGAAGAAATGTATCATTTCTTTTCTAATGTAGGGAATTTTGAAAAATTGATGCCTGATGATATTCAGAAGTTTGAAGTTGATGGAGATTCATTTTTATTTGCGTTGAAAGGAATGCCAGAAATTCGCTTGGTTTTAAAAGAGAAAACTGAGTTTTCAAACGTCACTTTAGGAGCTGCAAGTAGTAAATTGGATTTCCAATTGGGTGCTGATATTGAAGAAATCGATGAGCATTCTTGTGAGGTTCAGCTTGATTTTGATGGAAAGTTCAATATGATGATGGCTATGATGGTGAAAAAACCATTAACATCCTTTATTGAAGTTTTGACAGATAACATTAAAAGACTTTAAGCAAAGGCTACTTCCTTTATTCCAAATTCTCTTACCGAACCATTTTCTGTTGAAATAAGTAGATTTCCATCTTCAGAAATTCCTGTAATACTGCCAACAAATTGATTTCCTTGATTGTCTAAGAAATCTGATGGTATATCTTTTCTATACAACAATTTAGAATACGCCTCTTCCAATTCTTTGAACTCTCCGCTCAGAAATGCCTGGATTCTATGTTGTATCATCGGAAGTATTTCGAGCAAAAGTAGATCTAAATTGTAAGTTTTATTGGTTTCTAGTGAAAGCGATGATGCAGATTTAATTTCTGTCGAAAACTGTTGCTGATTTACATTGATGCCAATACCAATTACCGTGTGATAAATTTTTGAACCTCGAATCATTGTTTCAATTAAAATACCCGACAATTTGTTACTGCCTGCCATTATGTCGTTTGGCCATTTGATGGATAAATTCTTAACTTTCTTTTGTGTAAACCAATCGTGTAAGGCCAGAGAAACGGCAATATTGATATATTTTTTATTTGGAATCTGATACTTTTCTTTTAGTAAAATACTGAAAGTCAGATTTTTATTAGGTTCAGTAATCCATTTTTTATCAATTTGACCTTTACCTTCAGATTGATGATTGGCGGTAACAACTGTGAAATTATCGATGTCTTGATGAATAGCCATTTCCCTCAAATAAGAATTGGTCGAATTAATGGTATCAAGTTTGATGATTTTCAATTGTTAAATAATTGTGTAAAGTATAATTGGTTTAGACAAATTACTCAAAAAAAATAATAACTTTGCTTTAAATTAAATTTAATTAATGACGAACATTCACGTTAGTGCAGATGACTTAATTTCTGTGATAATCAAAGGGATTGATGACGTTAAAGGAGAAGATGTACAACTCCTTGATTTAAGAGAGATAGAGAATACGGTTTGCGATTACTTTGTGATTTGTTCGGGCACTTCCAATACTCACGTAAATGCCATTTCTGGGTCTGTCCAAAAACTTGTTAGTAAAGAGACAAAAGATAAACCATGGCATTCTGAAGGATTAACCAACTCTGAGTGGATATTGTTAGATTATGTTAATGTGGTGGTTCATATATTTCAAAAACACGTTCGAGAGTTTTATGATATTGAGAGCCTATGGGGTGATGCGAAAATTACGGAAGTGAAAACAGTCTAAACGATTAGTTAGAAAGAAAAAACATGTCAGATTCAAATAAAAGTCCGAATACACCAAAATTAAAATTCAGTCCTTACTGGATTTATGGTGCTATTATTATTGCTATTATCGCTTTTAATTTTCTTAATAGCGGCGGAATGGCATCCAAGAAGATTTCAAAAAATGAGTTTTTTGAGATTTTAAAGGATAATGATATCAAGGAAATTGCAGTCATCAATAAGAACATTGCTGAAATTTACATCAAGAAAGATGCAATAAAAAAACAACGTCACGAAAAGTTTGTGAAATCAGCATTTTACAGACCTGGCGCTCCACTTTATGAGTATAATTTCGGAGATCTTAAGTATTTCGAAGAGACAGTAGATAAGGCCAAGAAAGATTATGAATTGGATCTTGATTTTGACAATGAAGATCGCCAAAGTATTTGGGAAGGTATCTTCGGATTATTACCTTTTATTCTACTTATTGCCATTTGGTTGTTTTTTATGAGAAGAATGTCAGGTGCTGGCGGTGCCGGAGGTGGAGGTCAGATTTTCAGCATTGGAAAATCGAAGGCCAAATTATTTGACGAAAACACCAAGGTGAAAACCACGTTCGAAAATGTCGCTGGACTTGAAGGTGCTAAAGAAGAGATTCAAGAAATTGTAGACTTTTTAAAGAGTCCACAAAAATATACCTCGTTAGGAGGTAAAATTCCAAAAGGAGCATTATTAGTAGGCCCTCCAGGAACAGGGAAAACATTATTGGCAAAGGCCGTTGCAGGTGAGGCTGGAGTACCATTTTTCTCACTTTCAGGTTCTGATTTTGTTGAAATGTTTGTCGGTGTCGGAGCTTCAAGAGTGAGAGACTTATTCAAACAAGCACAACAAAAATCACCTTCTATCATTTTTATTGATGAAATTGATGCTATTGGTAGAGCACGTGGTAAGAATAGTATGACAGGAGGGAATGATGAGCGTGAAAACACATTGAATCAGTTATTAACAGAAATGGATGGTTTTGGAACTGATACGAATGTAATCGTATTGGCCGCAACAAACCGTGCTGATGTTTTAGATAAAGCATTGATGAGAGCTGGTCGATTTGATCGTCAGATTTATGTTGATTTACCAGACATCAGAGAGCGCCAAGAAATTTTTGAGGTACACATCAAACCTCTGAAGCTTGACGATAACGTAAATATCGAATTTCTTGCTCAGCAAACTCCAGGATTCTCAGGAGCAGATATTGCAAATATGTGTAACGAGGCTGCTTTAATCGCTGCGAGAAAAGAAAAAAAATTGATAACACATCAGGATTTCTTAGATGCTGTTGATCGAATTGTTGGTGGGTTAGAGAAGAAGAATAAAGTGATTACAGCAAAAGAAAAGAAAGTAATTGCTTACCATGAAGCGGGTCATGCAACCGTTAGTTGGATGACAGAACACGCCGCACCATTGGTGAAAGTAACCATTGTACCTAGAGGACAATCTTTGGGTGCTGCCTGGTATTTACCTGCAGAACGAATGATCGTTCAGACTGAGCAAATGCTGGATGAGATGTGTGCCACTATGGGTGGTCGTGCTGCTGAGAAAATCATGTTTGATAAGATTTCTACAGGTGCTTTAAGTGATCTTGAAAAAGTAACCAAACAAGCAAGAGCTATGGTTACAGTCTACGGATTGAATGAGGAATTAGGCAATATTACCTATTATGATTCAACAGGAAATGATGCTTTCATAAAGCCATATAGTGAAGATACTGGTAAGCGTATCGATAAAGAGATTTCTAAAATTATTGAAACGCAATATCAGAGAGCGATCAATATCCTTAAGGAAAATAAAGATAAGTTAATGACTCTTGCCGAATTACTGCTTGAGAAAGAAGTGATTTTCAAAGACGACTTAGAAAAGATTTTTGGAAAGCGACCACATGAGCTGTCAGATGTTGAAACAAAAGAAGAAGCATCCGAAGTAGTGGAAAGTAAAGAAGAAGATAAGGAGTAGACAATAATGAATTTTTTTAAGAAACTTTTCAATATTCAAGACAAAGAAGTTGAGGAAATTCAGGATCAGAAAGTTGATTTATCCCTCGATGATTTATTTGTACACAATTTTCTAGAAAAAGGAGGGAAGTTTTTGTACTGTGTCAAGAAAGAAGAGGTAGTTAAAAATTTAAAAAATGTCTTTACCGAAAACAAATGGGATAAAGCGTATCTGTTAAATCCTTCTCTAAAAAAAATGTTCGATAAAAAACAGGTGACAGTATTGAAAAATATTCAGGAAGGTTGCCCTGTATTTACAACTTGTGAGCATTTAATTGCTGATAATGGAGACATTTTATTTTCATCAAATCAGTTAAAGAGCAAAAAGTTGAATAAATTACCTGATAATTTTATTGTTTTTGCAACTACAAGCCAGATTGTAAAAGATACAGGACAGGGTCTGACAGGAATTAAAAGAAAAAACAAAGATAATCTACCAACCAATATTTCATCAATTAGAAATTATCGTTTAAATAATCCTGATGATAGTTTCCTGAACTACGGTAACAGTAATTCAAAAAACTTATATTTGCTCTTGTTAGAAGATTTATAAGATGAGTAACCTTTATCAAAGGGGCGTTTTTGGGTTTATTTATGTTGTTCTCTTCATTTCGGCTATACTATTTTCCGAATATTCTTATGTAGCTTACGGAACCCTTCTCGGCTTTATGTGTATGCTAGAATTCACTCGAATTATTCATTTAAAATATACCATTGTGTACTTGATGTATGCGATATTGGTGTATTTGATATTCGTAGAGCAATTGGATGTACTAATACTACCAATTCTTATTGTTTCTTTGATTTCATCCTTAGTGTTAATTTATCAATTGTACTATTACAAAGAATTTAAACTCACTAGAACCATTACTAAAATTATTGTAACGACCAGGTATGTTATACTTTCCTCAATCTTCATTATCCTTCTTCCATTCTTAAATGACGAATATAGACCACATTTAATCATCGGAATTCTAGTAATGATGTGGGTGAATGATAGCTTTGCCTTTCTGATTGGAAAGAATTTTGGTAAGCGAAAATTATTTCCATCCGTTTCTCCCAAGAAAACTATTGAAGGATTTATTGGCGGATTTGTATTTTCAATAGTGGCTGCTGGAGTCATTTATTATTTTAATAGAGATTTGTCCTTAATGAATTGGTTGATTTTAGCGGTTATTACAAGTATTTTAGGTACAATTGGAGATTTGATACAATCAAAATTTAAAAGACATGCAAACGTAAAAGATAGCGGAACCTTAATCCCTGGTCATGGTGGATTTTTTGACCGTCTTGATAGCTTGTTGTTTGCTGCCCCGTTTGTATATTTGTATCTGCACTATATTGCTATTATTTAATGATTCGATTTCATAGAGAAGGGTATACAATTATCTTTATTACATTTAGTATTGTAATTGCAGGAGTTTTACTTGCTGATAATTACATTGATCATCTGTTGGTTTCTAAAGCTATACAGATTGCATTATTTATTTTTCTAATTCTTATTCTTCAATTTTTTAGAAATCCAAAACGAAGCACCCCAATAAATGATGATGCTATCATCGCTCCGGTTGATGGCAAAGTCGTTGTGATTGAAGAGGTTGAAGAACCAGAATATTTTAATGATAAGCGTTTACAAGTGTCTATCTTTATGTCGCCTATAAATGTTCACGTAACCCGATATGCACTTGGTGGAACAGTTTCTTACAGTAAATATCATCCAGGTAAGTATTTGGTAGCCTGGCATCCGAAATCGTCAACCGAAAATGAGCGAACAACTGTTGTTGTGAAAAATAAATCCTTCGGTGAAGTATTATACCGGCAGATTGCCGGAGCATTAGCAAAAAGAATCGTAAATTATGCAAAAGAAGGGGATGAGGTAATTCAGGGTTCAGATGCAGGATTTATAAAATTTGGATCGAGAGTAGATCTTTTTCTTCCCCTTAATACAAATGTAAAAGTAAATATAGGAGATGCTGTAAAAGGCGGAGTTCAAGTTATTGCAGAAAAATAAAATTTAATATCATGAAAAAATTTACCCTACCATCATTTTTAATTGTGCTTATGTTAATTATGGTTGCTTGTTCAAATAAGGATAAAAAATCATCCTATTCAAAGCAGACTAACGAAACCAAAGAAACAAAAGAAACAAAAGAAGTAAAAAAGATATCAACTGCTGCTTTCGCATTAGAGAGAGCAAAAAATGATATTTCTTTTACGGCTTATAAATTCACAGAAAAATTCCCTGTAAAAGGGTATTTTAAGAAGGTAAATATCACATCGGGTGGAGAAGGAGTATCCGTTAAAGAAGCCATTCATAATACGGAATTTGAAGTTCCAATTTCCAGCTTACACACCTTGGATAAAAGTCGCGATTATAAAATCAGAAAGTTCTTTTTTGATGTAATGATGAATACCAAATCGCTAAAGGGTAAATTTTCTATTACTGACGATAGCAAAGGCGTAGTATCTTTAACAATATTAACAAAGTCGTTGAACTCAATAGCAACATAATCTAACTCAAAATTTTTCGTAAAGCAAACTAAAG
>JALQZD010000367.1 GCA_023258495.1 Polaribacter sp. | reverse complement strand
CTATGCTGCACAGCGCGTCGCTAAAGCAGGATGGTCTATTGTTTTATTCAGAGTGATGGAGGCAATTACAGCGAATATTGTGCCTACCTCAATTATTATGTTGATTGTAATCATTCTTTCTGTAATGCATTACAACCACTTATTTGTTTGGATGGCTGAAGGAACCTTTACTCCTGGTCACGAAAACTATGATCCAATCGTAGACGGAAAGTCTTGGTGGATTAACACTCCGGGATGGGTAATTAGAGGTATCATCTACTTAGCCTTATGGAATGCGTATAGATGGTTTATCAGAAGAAACTCAATTGCAGAAGATACTGCAAACGACAACTATAAAACACACAAATTGAATTACAACGTTTCTGTTGTATTCTTAGTGGTATTCATGTTAACGGAGTCAATGATGACTTGGGACTGGATTATGGGTCTTGATCCACACTGGTTTTCAACATTATTCGGTTGGTATGTATTAGCAAGCTTATTGGTAAGTGCTTTAACTGTAATTGCATTTGTAACGATTTACTTGAGATCAAAAGGATTTTTACCGCACGTGAATGATAGTCATATTCACGATTTAGCAAAATTCATGTTTGGTTTCTCAGTATTCTGGACGTACTTATGGTTTGCTCAGTTTATGCTAATCTGGTATGCAAACATTCCTGAAGAAGGAACATACTATGTAGCGCGTTTTACAGAGTATAAGTTACCATTCCTTGCTATGGTTGTAATGAACTTTGCATTCCCAGTATTGTTATTATTAAACAGTGATTTCAAATCAAGACCTTGGTTTGTATTCATTGGAGGTATTGTAATCTTGGCAGGACATTATTTAGATGTATTCATCATGGTGATGCCAGGTACAGTGGGTTCATCTTGGGCATTTGGAATTCCTGAATTAGGAGCTTTATTATTCTTTATTGGTATTTTTATCTATACCGTATTCAGCGAATTTGCAAAAGCCGATCCAGTAGCGAAAGGAAACCCAATGTTAGAAGAAAGTGAGCATTTCCACTATTATAATATTGAGCACACAGGAGAAAGTGCAGATGATCATCATTAAAAATTAATTAATCAGAAGAAAAGAAATATAACACATGTTAGCACTGTTTTACATTTTGATTTTTGTCGCAGTAGGTGTAAGCATTTGGCAAATCACTAGAATCTTAAATTTTAGAGGTTCCATTGCAAATGATAAGGATAACGCTGCACAAGGAAAAAATGCCATATACTTTATGGTAATCTTATACGCAACAATGATTTATACATTGATTGCTATGAACGTAATCATGCTTCCAGAAGCAGCGAGTTTAGAAGGTGAACATGATGATAACTTATTCAATATTACCTTTTGGATTATTGGTATTGTACAGTTCATCATGCAGTTTCTTATTTTCTACTTTACCTTTAAATATAAAGGTGAAAAGGATAAAAAAGCTAAGTTCTACGCAGATAGCCACAAATTGGAATTGATTTGGACTGTAACACCAGCATTGGTATTGGTCGTGTTAATCGGTTACGGATTATGGCAGTGGAACAATGTAATGGACATCTCTGCAGAAGAAGAGCCACTTGTAATTGAAGTATACTCACAGCAATTTAGATGGGACGCTCGTTACGCAGGTGCAGACAATACATTAGGACTTGGAAACGTGAACTTTATCAAAGGGATCAATACAATGGGAGTTGATATGGACGATAAAAACTCTCAAGATGATATCCAAGTTACCGAATTATACCTTCCTAAAGGAAGAAAAATTCATTTCAAATTCCGTTCACAAGACGTTTTACATTCGGCATATATGCCACATTTTAGAGCGCAAATGAACTGTGTTCCAGGGATGGTTACTGAGTTCGGATTTACGCCAAAATACACTACAGAAGAAATGAGACAAAACCCTGAGGTTATAGCAAAAACCAGAGGGATTAACAAAATAAGAAAAGAGAAGGGTGAAGATCCTTATGAGTTTGATTATTTATTACTTTGTAATAAAATATGTGGAGCTTCTCACTACAACATGCAAATGAAAATTACTGTTGTAGAAGAAGATGAATTTAATGAGTGGATTGGCAAACAAGCCACATTAGCTGAAGTTATTAAACAATAAAAAACAAACAAGAAAGATCATGTCAGAACATCATCACAAGGAAACATTTGTAACAAAATACATTTTCTCTCAAGATCACAAAATGATATCGAAGCAGTTTTTAATAACTGGTATGATCATGGGTATTATCGGTGTATTTATGTCGATGTTATTTAGACTTCAATTGGCATGGCCAGAAAAGTCATTTACGATCATTGAAGCATTTTTAGGACCACATCAGTCGGATGGTATCATGAGCCCAGATATTTACTTGGCTTTAGTAACGATTCACGGTACAATCATGGTATTCTTCGTATTAACTGCCGGATTAAGTGGTACATTCTCTAACTTATTAATTCCATTACAGATTGGAGCAAGAGATATGGCATCAGGATTCTTGAACATGATCTCTTACTGGTTGTTCTTTTTGTCAAGTGTGTTTATGGTTATTTCATTATTTGTTGAAGCTGGGCCAGCTTCTGCAGGATGGACCATCTATCCTCCATTAAGTGCATTACCACAAGCGATTCCAGGTTCTGGAGCTGGTATGACGTTATGGTTGGTGTCTATGGCAATCTTTATTGCCTCTTCATTAATTGGTTCGTTGAACTATATCGTTACGGTGTTCAACTTAAGAACAAAAGGAATGAAGATGACAAGATTACCATTAACCATTTGGGCATTCTTTATCACAGCCATTATCGGTGTGGTATCCTTCCCAGTATTATTATCGGCAGCCTTATTATTAATCTTTGATAGAAGTTTTGGTACTTCTTTCTACCTGTCGGATATCTTTATCGCAGGTGAGGTATTGCACTATCAAGGTGGTTCGCCAGTATTATTCGAACACTTATTCTGGTTCTTAGGACACCCAGAAGTATATATCATCTTATTACCAGCATTAGGAATTACCTCAGAAGTAATTTCAACAAATGCTAGAAAACCAATCTTTGGATACCGTGCCATGGTAGGTTCAATTATGGCCATTGCATTCTTATCAACGATTGTATGGGGTCACCACATGTTTATCTCAGGGATGAACCCATTCTTAGGATCGGTATTTACATTTACAACATTATTAATTGCGATTCCTTCTGCAGTAAAAGCCTTCAACTATGTGACTACACTTTGGAAAGGTAACTTGCAGTTGAATCCAGCCATGTTATTCTCAATCGGGTTGGTGTCTACCTTCGTAACCGGTGGTTTAACAGGTATTGTATTAGGTGACTCTGCCTTAGATATCAATATTCACGATACCTATTTCGTTGTAGCGCACTTCCACTTAGTAATGGGTGTATCTGCCTTATTCGGAATGTTTGCCGGAATCTATCACTGGTTCCCAAAAATGTATGGTAGAATGATGAACAAATCTATGGGATACTGGCACTTCTGGTTAACCATAATCACTGCCTATGGCGTATTCTGGCCAATGCACTTTATGGGATTAGCCGGATTACCAAGAAGATATTATACAAACACAGCATTTCCAATGTTTGATGACTTGGCAGACATCAACGTAGTGATTACCACATTCGCATTAATTGGTGGTGCAGCTCAGTTGATTTTCTTAGCGAACTTCTTTATCTCAATTTACAGAGGAGAAAAAGCTACGCAAAACCCTTGGAGATCAAATACAATGGAATGGACTACTCCGGTAGAGCACATCCACGGAAACTGGCCTGGTAAGATTCCAGAAGTTCACCGATGGGCATATGACTACAGTAAGAAAGTAGATCCAAATGATGACAATAGCGACTACTTACACGGTGAAGATTTTGTATTACAAACGACACCATTGTTAGAAGGAGAAGAACCTTCATAGTCGAAAATAGAATAGTATAAAATGCCTTTCCAAACTCGGAAAGGCATTTTAATTTCTAAGCGTTCCGTTTGCTTTGATTTCTTTTTATCTTTGTTAAGATGAACGAAAATTTGAACCCAGATAACAGTCATTATTCGAATGAAGAACTTGACGTTGAAAAAAAGTTAAGGCCCTTATCTTTTGATGACTTTACGGGTCAGGAGCAATCTATTGAAAATCTCAAAATTTTTGTTCAGGCTGCCAATCAACGAGACGAAGCGCTTGATCATACGTTATTTCATGGCCCTCCTGGTCTAGGAAAAACTACTTTAGCACATATTTTGGCCAATGAATTGGATGTCGGCATTAAAGTGACCTCTGGTCCAGTTTTGGATAAGCCAGGGGATTTAGCGGGGCTTTTGACCAATCTTGAAGAACGCGATGTGCTTTTTATTGATGAGATTCATCGATTGAGTCCTGTTGTAGAAGAATACCTGTATTCGGCCATGGAAGATTACAAGATTGATATCATGATCGAATCTGGACCAAACGCCAGAACTGTTCAAATCAATTTGGAACCGTTTACGCTCATTGGTGCCACAACAAGATCTGGATTGTTAACAGCACCCATGCGCGCACGATTTGGAATCAGCAGCCGACTGCATTACTATTCAACAGAATTACTATCTACCATTGTTCAACGTAGTGCTAAGATTTTAGGTGTACCGATCAGTTTTGAATCAGCCATCGAAATCGCAGGTCGAAGTCGAGGAACACCACGCATTGCAAACGCATTACTTCGAAGAGTGCGTGACTTTGCTCAGATTAAAGGAGATGGTCGCATTACTATCGAAATCGCACGATTTGCCTTAGAAGCCTTACATGTTGATGCACACGGGTTGGACGAAATGGACAACAAAATTCTCTCTACCATTATCGATAAATTTAAAGGTGGTCCTGTCGGAATCAATACCTTGGCAACAGCCATTAGTGAGAATGCCGAAACCATCGAAGAAGTATATGAACCTTTCTTAATTCAGCAGGGGTTCATCATGCGTACACCAAGAGGTAGAGAAGTGACCGATTTGGCATACAAACACCTCGGTCGAATTAAAGGAAAGCCGCAAGGCAAACTTTTTTAATCATGAATATCAAAAAGGTAATTCCGATTTTGGATTGGCTACCCAACTACAATAAAAGTCATTTAAAGGGTGACTTGGTAGCCGGAATTACAGTGAGTATTATCTTAATACCACAAGGGATTGCCTATGCATTAATTGCAGGATTACCTCCTATTTACGGATTGTATTGCGCCTTAGTTCCGCAGGTTATCTATGCCA
>JALQZD010000243.1 GCA_023258495.1 Polaribacter sp. | reverse complement strand
CCAGAAGTACCTCCACCAAGTTTAGACATCATTCCTACCTCTGATTGGGAGAATAAGATATCACCCATATCATCGGCAATGTGAGATCCGAAACAGCTGATTGGTAATCCTCTTCGCTTTCCAAAATTTGACCATACTGGAGATGCTAAAGAGAAAAACCCTTCGGCCATATAATTGTAGAACTTATCTGCAAATCCCTCAATTTTTAAAATACGTTCTGCGTTCTCAGCAATTTCTCGAATACGCTCTTCTGGAGTCGCTCCTTCTGTTAAATATCCTGACTCTAAAAATTTACGGCTATTCTCAGTAAGCCATTTGATTTCAGGGTTATTCAAATTGTCAAGCATTTTTTGTCTTGACTCGGCTCTCGCTTTGAGCAGTTGTTCGTGATCTGTTAATTGTGAAGATTTGGTAGTGTTCTGATTCATGGTTAAAATAAGTCGTCGCTAGTTATACTTTTAGTTCTTTTGCTATAGTTAATGGATCTTTTTACGAAGAAATCTCCGTGCTTTGTACCGATAATCTCATCATCGAACCATTCTGTTTCTGCCAAAATAGTTTCGTTAATATCAAAAATCTTTGGTACACCTATACTTTCTAGGGAATTGTTAAATCTGTGTTTAACAAATTCATTGATTACCACTTTTGGTAAGAAATCTAATTCACCTTTTTCAAAAATCCAGTCTACAATTTTGCTTTCAGCTGCAAATGCTTCTCTACATGTCTCTTGGATTAATAGGATATTGTCTTCATTGAACCAATCTGGATTCTCATCCTGAATGATTTTAATAATATCGATTCCGAAGTCTCCATGAATCTGTTCTTCTTTTGACGTTGCCTCAACCACGTTCGAAATCCCTTTCAATACATTCTTGAATTTATTGAATGCCATGATGATTAAGAACTGAGAGAAGAGAGAAACATGCTCAATAAATAAAGAGAACAATACAATAGACTCTGCAAACTCCTTATTGTCTTCACTCTTCGCATTCTTCAATGCAGACTCTAGGTAGTTTACTCTTCTCATAATTACCGGATTCTTCTTCAATTTTTTGAACTCATTGTTCAATCCAAGAATCTCTAACAAATGAGAATAAGCATCATGATGTCTCACTTCACTCTCTGCAAAGGTCGAACCAACAGATCCAATTTCTGGCTTTGGCATACGCTTATAGATATCACCCCAGAAAGACTTCACTGCTACCTCGATTTGAGAAATGGCTAACATGGTATTTTTAATCGCATGTCTTTCAATATCGTTTAAGGAGGTTTTGAAATCTTGAATGTCACTTGTATAATTGAATTCTGTGTGGATCCAGTACGAGTGACGAATGGCATCAACATATTCGTATAATTTCGGATACTCATATGGCTTTAGGTTCACGCGCTTTTCAAAAATATTCGTCTTCCTTAAACGCGCTTGCTCTTCTCTGTAAAGAATGTAAGCTTTTGCCACATCATGAAAAGGACTATCCATTAATTTGTCTTCTACAATATCCTGAACTTGCTCCACAGTAGGAATGTAGTTCGGCTCCATCAGCTTACGTTCAAGTAAGGCTCCATTTACAATTTTTGAAATTGCAATCGCGTCATTTCTAGTCCCATTATTCACAGAAAGCATCGCTTTTTCGATCGCATCTGTGATTTTTTCTATTTCAAAGGCACTAGTCGTATAGTCTCGTTTTATGATTTGAGTTATTTCCACGGCAAGAAAATGTTATTAAATTGTTAATTAAAGATGTTAACAAAGATTGAAAAAAAAGGTTTTAATTGGAAGTGATACTTATTCACAAATCCCTTGAAGTTTTTAACAAATTCAAAATAAATTTAAAAGTTTGTTGAAAAATCAACAGAATTTAACTGCCTGATTTACTGATTTTTAAAAATTAAAATCTCTCTAAAGCCTTGATTTCCTTAGGATTCCTATAACGCAGCGAATAATCCGCTTTTATTTATCCATTTTGAGCGATTTCAGGCTTTTTTTTCAATTATAACTTCGACATCTGTCACAAAAAACTACCATTATTGATTTTCAATAGCTTACCTTTGTATCTGATTACTAAAATTATTTTTTTGAAAAACGGTACCGTAAAATTTTTCAATGAGACCAAGGGATTTGGTTTTATTACAGAAGAGGGTTCAAACCAAGATTATTTCGTTCACATTTCTGGATTGGTTGATGAAATCAAACAAGGAGATAACGTTGAATTTGAACTTACAGAAGGTAAAAAAGGTTTAAATGCAGTGAACGTAAAAGTTGTATAACATTATTTAGAATTTTTTTACATAAAAGCAAGGTCGTTCAAAAGTATTGAACGACCTTTTTTTTGAAGTATCTTTGCATCAAAATTTATTCGATGTTAGCATCCTTTTCTAAAGTAGTTCGATTCGCCCTTATTTCGGTCTATTTCATTTTCCTTGCCGGATCATTTGTTCGAATGACTGGTTCTGGAATGGGATGTCCAGACTGGCCTAAGTGCTTTGGGTATTACATTCCACCCACATCCGAACAACAGTTACTTTGGCAACCCAATAAAACTTTTGAAAAAGGGATGATTATCACGAAAGATGAAGTGTTGCTCGCTGCGAAAAAAGACTTCATAACGTCTTCAGAATATAATCCTTCGAACTGGGAACAGTACACAAAACACGACTATGCAATCTTTAATGTATTCCACACGTGGACAGAATATATTAATCGATTGGTATCTGTTTTAGCCGGATTTTTATTCTTATTTCTGATCTATAAATCACTGGCTTTTTG
>JALQZD010000222.1 GCA_023258495.1 Polaribacter sp. | reverse complement strand
ATTTGCCAAAGAAACTGCCACACCCGTTCTTTTAATTGGGCACATCAATAAGGAGGGAAATATTGCTGGTCCGAAGATTTTAGAACATATGGTAGACGTTGTTTTGCAATTTGAAGGGGATCGAAACTATAATTATAGAATTTTAAGAGCCCATAAAAACCGATTTGGATCAACATCAGAATTGGGAATTTATGAAATGCTAAGTGATGGACTTCGCGAGATTAAAAATCCATCAGAAATCTTGATCTCTAAGAAAGATGAAGACCTAAGTGGTATTGCGATTGCATCAACTTTAGAAGGAATTCGGCCCTTAATGATTGAAGTTCAAGCCCTGGTGTCAAGCGCTGTATACGGAACACCACAACGATCGGCTACCGGATTCAATTTAAAGCGTTTACATATGTTACTGGCCGTATTGGAAAAACGGGCTGGATTCAAATTAGGTGCTAAAGATGTGTTCCTAAATATTACCGGAGGTATTTCTATAGACGATACCGCAATTGATTTAGCAGTGGTTGCCGCAATTTTATCTTCCAATAAAGACATCCCTATCAATCCGAACGTATGCTTCGCAGCAGAGGTTGGTTTAGCCGGGGAAATCCGTCCTATTTCAAAAATTGATCAACGGATTGTAGAGGCTCGTAAACTTGGTTACAAAACTTTCGTGGCCTCGAAATACAATAAAATAACTTCAGAAGATCCTGGAATTCGATTGATTCTCGTTGGCAAAATCGAGGAGGTTTTTGCTACGTTATTTGCATAAAAAAAGCTCCTTCAAACTTGAGGAGCCTCTTCTATATGTTCGTTTTTTTATTATTTCTTATTCACTTCTATGATATACTTCTCAAGAGCCATAGTCATGGACGGAGTCTCTGGAGTTGGGGCTTTTATATTACAAGTTAAGCCAGCGCCTTCAACTGCTTTTATTGTCGTATTTCCAAAGGCGGCAATCCTAGTATTATTTTGTTTAAAGTCTGGGAAATTCTGAAATAAAGATTCTATTCCAGACGGACTAAAGAATACTAAAATGTCATAGAATACATTTTCTAAATCTGATAAGTCACTAACAACTGTACGATACAAATCAGCTCGTTGCCAGTTCACTTCGATTTTATTCAATTCGATAGGAACGATATCCTTTAATTTATCTGATGAAGGCAATAAAAACTTTTCCGTTTTGTGCTTTTTAATCAGCTTGATTAATTCAGGGAATGTTCTATTACCAACATAAATTTTTCGTTTACGATATACCACATACTTCTGAAGATAATAAGCAACTGCCTCCGATTGACAGAAATACTTCATGGTATCTGGCACCTTAAAACGCATCTCTTCTGCAATTCTAAAGAAATGATCAACTGCATTACGACTCGTTAAAATAATAGCCGTAAAATCGGATAAATGAATCTTCTGATTGCGAACTTCTCTCACTGAAATTCCTTCAACATGGATAAAAGATCTAAAATCAATCTTAACTTTTTGCTTATCAGCTAAATCAAAATACGGTGATGTTTCTGTTTTAGGTGCAGGCTGCGATACTAATATCGTTTTCACTTTCATACGCTTCTCACTTTTTAAAGCATCAATTTAAACAGGATCAATAGCGGGGCTATTTCGAAGCCGCAAATGTACAAAATAAAATAAAACAAGTGATTAAATATCAAGTTTTTATTATAGGTAATCATAAGGATTAAACGAAATAAGAGACCAAGTCCGCAGCATATAAATAGGCTGTTTATCGGTAAATCGGCGTAAAAAAATAGAACGATAAATATGAAAATAAAATAGGATAAACTATATAAATAAGAACTCTTCGAGATCAGATAAAACTTGACCCCTCCCTGAATTTGAAGCACAAAAGAAATTCCATATTCCAATGCCTTTTTTAGCACAAAATAGGCCAAAGCACCAGCGCTAATCCACAAATAACTATTCAATGGATTGGTAAACGTCTGATAGTGATTCGCAATGGTAAAAATACCTAGAGCAATTACCAAAACAG
This sequence comes from Polaribacter sp., assembly GCA_023258495.1. GTDB lineage: Bacteria > Bacteroidota > Bacteroidia > Flavobacteriales > Flavobacteriaceae > Polaribacter. Next base: position 11,112 of record JALQZD010000222.1, on the reverse strand, counting down.
AAAAAAGAAATTGAAGGATATAAAATGCATTAAAAATTGTCATTCGCTCTTCGACTTCTGCATCGATGAAACCTTTATTAAATAACCCTAGAAAATAACCTTGTAATTTCTCTTGATTTAATGCGCGTAAAAAGAATACAACGAGTGTTAGTATAACCAAAACCAAGGTTAACCAATCGTTCGATAAAAAAGACCTTTCGAGTGCCTGCAATTAAGATTTCTTTAAATACGGATGAACAAAATTAGCAATTAAATAATGTATATTTGCCACTATTCTAAGTGAATTTTATTCCATGTCTGACGCACTTGTAATCATTCCTACTTACAACGAAAAAGAAAATATCGAAGCGATTATTCGAGCCGTTTTCAAACAGAAAAAAACTTTTCATGTTCTTATTGTTGATGACAATTCTCCTGATGGTACATCGGAGATTGTAAAATCCTTGCAAACAGAATTTCCAAAACAACTTTTTTTAGAAATTCGCAAGAACAAAAGTGGACTTGGAACCGCCTATATACACGGATTTAAATGGGCATTGAAAAATGACTATGGTTACATTTTAGAAATGGATGCCGATTTTTCTCACAATCCAAAAGATTTAGTACGATTGTATAATGCTTGTGCAAAAGATGGGGCCGATGCTTCTATAGGATCTCGATATTCGGAAGGTGTGAACGTTGTGAACTGGCCAATGAAAAGGGTATTATTGTCTTTTTTTGCTTCTAAATATGTTCAATTTATTACCGGAATCCCAATTAAAGACACTACGGCTGGATTCGTATGTTGGACCCGAAAAGTGCTGGAAACGATTCATTTAGATAAAATTAAATTTATTGGATATGCATTTCAAATTGAAATGAAATTCAAAGCCTGGAAATTGGGTTTTAACATCAAAGAGGTTTCTGTGATTTTTACAGATAGAACTCAGGGTGAATCAAAAATGAGTGGAGGAATCGTATACGAGGCGTTATTTGGAGTAATAAAAATGCGATTAAAAGGAGTTCCAAAAAAATAAACATGAGTAATTTTCTAATCAAAAATGCAACGATAGTTAATGAGAATAAAACCTTTGTCGGCGATGTTTTCATTGAAAATGAAATTATTTCCAGAATAGATTCACAAATTGAAACTCAGAAAAATGTAACGATAATAGATGCAGAAGGCATGTATTTGGTTCCTGGTTTTATTGACGATCAAGTACATTTTAGAGAGCCAGGGTTGACACATAAAGCCAACATCGCTTCAGAATCAAGAGCGGCGGCTGCTGGTGGGATTACGACATTTATCGAGCAGCCAAATACAATTCCGAATGCCACGACACAAGCATTATTAGAAGAAAAGTTTCAAATTGCTGCGAAGAGTTCGTATGTGAATTTTTCCTTCATGTTTGGAGGTACAAATACCAACTTGGAGGAGGTATTAAAAACAGATAAAAAAAATGTAGCTGGTATCAAATTATTCCTTGGGTCTTCAACGGGAAATATGCTTGTTGATGATGAGGCTACTCTTGAAAAAATATTCTTGTCTACAGATATGATTATTTCTACGCATTGTGAGGACGAGGGCACTATCCGAAGAAATTTAGAGCATTACAAAGGAATTTATGGTGACGACATTCCATTACACTTGCATCCCATCATAAGAAGCGAAGATGCCTGCTATATTTCGAGCTCAAAAGCTATTGAGTTGGCAAAAAAAACAGGAGCGAGATTACATATTTTCCATGTTTCTACAGCAAAAGAAACCCACCTATTTCGAAATGACATTCCATTAGAAGAAAAGAAAATCACGGCAGAAGTTTGCTTGCATCATTTGTGGTTTAATGATCAAGACTATGCTGAAAAAGGCACTTTTATCAAATGGAATCCGGCAGTTAAAACCGAACAAGATCGACTGGGATTATGGGAAGCATTATTAGATGATCGAATTGACGTTTTAGCCACAGATCATGCCCCTCATACCTTGGCAGAAAAATCAAATCCTTACACTAGCGCTCCAAGCGGAGGACCATTGGTTCAACATGCCATGACCGCAATTTTTGAAAAAGTAAAAGAAGGGATTATACCTATTGAAAAGGCGGTTGAAAAAATGAGTCATAATCCTGCTAAATTATTTCAAATTGAGAAAAGAGGATTCATCCGTGAGGGCTATTTTGCCGACGTAGTCCTGGTAAATCCAAAGAACTCGTGGACGGTTAACAAGGAAAATGTGTTGTATAAATGCGGATGGTCACCTTTTGAAGGAACCACTTTTTCTTCGGCTATTTCACATACATTTGTTAACGGACATCTCATATACAATCAGGGGACTTTTAACGACACCGTCAAAGGGAAGCGATTAACATTTGATAGATAAGATGAAAAGACCTGCTATTCTTTTGGTTCTAGTTTTGCTCGTCAGTTGTACGAGCAATACCATATTTGAAAAACCTAAAGATTTGATTCCAAGAGATACCATGGTCATTTTAATTCAAGAGATGATGATCGCCTCCTCAGCAAAATTTGTGAATAATATCAACTCGGAGCGAGATATCCACTACATGGCATTTGTCTATGAAAAATATAAGATTGATAGCTCCCGATTCAACCGAAGTAATACCTATTATATTTCTACCATTGATGAATATATAAAGCTTTTTAGAGAGGTTAAAGATTCTTTAGAAAAGAAATCCAATTCCTTTAAGAGATTAAAGAAACGCAAAGATTCGATAAGACGAGATTCAATCATTAAATTACGTCGAAATACATCCATCAATCTAGATACAATTACGATTGATAATCTCCCTTAAACTGATTCCCGACTTCCTCAATAACGGTATGGATATTTTCGAATTTAAATGCTAATAGCTCCTTAATTTTTTCTGAAGAATAGTTCGAAATCGTATGTGAAGAACGTGCCGAGTATTTACTTAACCTTGGTGCCCGTCCCGTAAGTAGGGAAATTAGACTTGAAATCCTCCAGATTAATGAAGTTTGCCAGGGCTTAATATGTATTGTCGGTCTTTTCGTTCCAAGGGAATCTGCGATTTGAAATAATACATCCTTAAATGTTAGATTTTCGGAAACCAAAATAAATCGTTCATTCTGGATGTCGGATTCGGTTAGAGAAATCATCGTCTTTACAACATCTTTTACAGACACAAATCCCGTTACACCTTCTGTGTAATATTTAAATCCCTTGTATACCTGAGTAAATAACTTACCAGAACCAGATTCCCAATTTCCTCCACCTAAAATGACTCCCGGATTCACAATAATCACTGGAATACCCTCTTGACTGGCTCTCCAAGTTTCGATTTCACCTCCATATTTGGTAATCGCATATCCACTATTATCGGCTTGTTTATTCCATTCGCAATTTTCGTTGGTGATCTCTCCTTCAATCGGATCTCCAATCGCGGCAATGGAACTGACGTAACACAGTTTTTTAACTTTAGCATCAATAGCTAAATTGGTAATGATTGCACTTCCATGGATGTTTACCTTACGCATTTCTCTATAATCCTTTGGATTGAAAGAGATAAAAGCCGCACAATGGTATACGATATCAACATTTTTAAACGCAGGAATCATTGAAGGAACATCGGTAATATCGGCTTGCATCCATTGAATGGCATCGAAATACTTGGAATCATTGGTGTAATAATTGAATACTTTTTGTACCCTTTCTAGACTTGATTTTGTTCTGTAAATCGCTCTGATTTTCACTTCTTTTTCACTTAAATGAAACAATAAATGAGAGCCTACTAAACCTGTGCCACCGGTGACTAAAATCATAGAACGAATTTAGCATTTTTTGACTGATAAACTTATATTTGTGCACTGCTAAATCGATTGTAATGAAGAATTTTATTCAAGAATTGGAATGGAGAGGAATGCTGCACCAAAGCATGCCTGGAACCGAAGAACATCTCATGGAGGGTATGCGAAGTGCTTACATTGGGTTTGATCCAACCGCAGATTCATTACATATTGGAAATTTAGTTCCTATCATGTTATTGGCACATTACCAAAGATGCGGTCATAAGCCTATCGCGTTAGTTGGTGGCGCAACCGGGATGATTGGGGACCCTTCGGGAAAATCTTCTGAGCGAAATTTATTGAATGAAAAAACACTCCGCCACAATCAGGAATGTGTAAAAAACCAATTGGCTCACTTTTTAGACTTTGATAGCGATGCCGATAATGCTGCTGTGTTGGTCAATAACTATGATTGGATGAAAGAATTTTCATTTTTGGAATTCATCAGAGATGTCGGAAAACACATCACGGTTAATTATATGATGGCAAAGGATTCAGTTAAAAATAGAATCGGTTCTGAATCAAAAGAGGGAATGTCTTTCACAGAGTTTACCTATCAATTGGTGCAGGGATATGATTTTTTACACTTGTTCAATGCCCATAGCGCCACTCTTCAAATGGGAGGTTCTGACCAGTGGGGAAATATTACAACCGGAACAGAATTAATCCGAAGAGTTGGAAACGGAAAAGGGTATGCTATTACCTGTCCGTTAATCACCAAATCTGATGGATCTAAATTCGGAAAATCGGAAGGTGGAAATGTTTGGTTAGATGCGAAACGAACTTCACCTTATAAGTTCTATCAGTATTGGTTAAACACTTCGGATGAAGACGCAGAAAAATACATTAAGATTTTTACCTTCCTAGATAAGGTAACAATCGATGGACTCATTGCAGAACATCTAGAGGCTCCACATTTACGAGTATTGCAAAAGCGTTTGGGTGAAGAAGTGACCATTTTGGTGCACGGAAAAGAAGAATACGAAAAAGCGATTTCGGCTTCATCAATTTTGTTTGGAAAATCAACTGAAGAGGATTTAAAAGGATTGGATGAACAAACCTTTTTAGACGTTTTCGATGGTGTGCCTCAAGCGAGCGTAGAGAAATCTGAATTGGAAAATGGATTGGATATGATTGGTGCTTTGTCTGCAAAAACCGGTTTTTTAAAATCGAATGGCGAGGCGCGTCGAGCATTGAAGGAAAATTCAATTTCGGTGAACAAATCAAAAGTTAAAGAAGACTTTTTGATTACCTCATCTGCATTAATTGCAGATAAATATGTATTATTACAAAGAGGAAAAAAGAACTACTATCTGCTAGTAGCCGAATAAAACAGTACTATGAATATTTTTACGGATGGCAATCACCTGAACATTTACATCGTTCTAGGTTCTCTATTGCTCTTATCTGTAATCGTCTTTATACGGTATTTGGCCTTTTCAAGTCTATACCACCTTGTATTTTTTAACTGGCTGAAAACCTATTTTTCACACCGATTCCTTCATGCGAAGCCATGGAAAAAAAAGCAACTGAGAAAAGAGGTGATTTGGTCGTTGGTAAGCGGAATTATTTTCGCGCTTTTTATCATTTTTACCTTTATCCTTCAGATTGAAGGATACACTGCCGTCTATACCAAAGTTGAAGAATTCGGATGGTTTTATTTAATTGGAAGTATCTTTTTAGTATTGTTTGTACAAGACACCTATTATTATTGGATGCACCGATGGATGCATTTGCCCTCAGTATATAAATATTGCCATTTGGTCCATCATAAAAGCGTACATACTTCGGTATTTACTTCGTTTTCTTTCCATCCATTAGAAACCATACTGCAAGCGATGATCATTCCAATTATTGCTATTTTTATTCCGTTGCATTTGTATGCTATCATAGCAATCATTTCATTGATGACCTTATCAGCAACTGTGAATCATGCTGGAGTTGAAATATATCCTTCTGGAACGTTTGGAAAATGGTTTAAAAAATGGGTGATTGGAGCTACACATCACGATGCCCATCACAAAAAATTCAATCATAATTATGGGCTTTATTTCACTTTTTGGGATCGTCTGATGAAAACCGAATTAGACGAATAATTTCCTACAATATCATCAAGTTACAACCCCGAATATCTGAATGATCAAAACGACCTAAAATTTCAAAGGATTGATCGGAATAGACTTTCCCCAGGTCTTGAGTGGCTATAAAAGAACAGGAATTGATATTTGCCAAATCTATGACATTAAGACCCCCTGTTTTTTGAGATGCCGAAATGCCAAACGGATCCTCGGTATCTCGAATTAAAATTTTCATCCATGGAGGCGTTTCGAATATTCCGTTTCCTTTAGAATATCCTTGACTCAATAATTCGGTCATTCCATATTCGGAGTGAATCACGTCAACTCCAAAACCTTCTGTTAAAATCTGATGTAATTCCTTTCGGGTTAGTTCTTTTCGTCGGCCTTTCATTCCGCCGGTTTCCATAATCACCGTATTTTTTAAACTGAATTTTTTAAACTCAACCAAATCTAATAGGGCAAATGAAACACCAATCAGTAGTACTTTTTGTCCGGAAGCGTCTAAAGCAATTAATTTCTCGGATAAATCTTTACGATTATTGAGGTAAAAACCACTATCTGGATTATTCGATTTTTGAATCAGATCATTAACCATGTAAATTAATGAGGATCCTTCGCGTTCCAGGTAGCTTGGTAATAATGCCAATACGGTATATGACGAAATATCACCATAAAACAATTCAAATCCTCTGCGGAAACTTTTTTCATAAAGTGCTACATCGGTTACGATATGCTTACTTGTGATACTTCCCGTTGTACCAGAGCTTGAAAAGGTAATTTTGGGTGATTCTGTTGAAGAAGCAACCTCATGAGATTTAAAAAATTGGATAGGTAAAAAAGGGATTTCTTCAATGTATTTAACATCACTAGGATGTTTATACAATAAATCACAGAATGAACGATACACCGAATTATTTTCGAACTGATAGTTGAAAATACGAAGAGCAAGATTTTGAAAATCTTGCTCTGATTGTATGTTAAATATGTCATTCTGCATAGACAGAACAAAAATACGTCAATTCTATTCTTTATAAATTTTTACGACCAAATTTCCTTTATCATCCATAGAAGCTCTGTACATTCCTGCTGTATTAAACTCAAAGGACATGTTCCCGTTTTTATCTAAGGCAACCACTCCTCCAGTACCTCCTAACTTGGTTAACTTATTCTGAATGACATCTGTAGTTGCTTCTTTTAATGATTTGTTGGAGTATTCCATTTGAGCCGAAATATCGTAAGCCACTTGACTTCTGATGAAATACTCTCCCCAACCCGTCGATGAAACTCCACAGGTTTTATTATTTGCATACGTACCAGATCCGATGATGGGTGCGTCACCAATTCTACCCCAGCGCTTATTCGTCATTCCTCCTGTAGATGTTCCGGCAGAAATATTCCCATCCTTATCTAAAGCCACACAACCGACGGTTCCATACTTAGAATTTTTAATATCGCTATCATAAAACATTGCTTTTTTGTCATCGTGATCCAATTCTGTTTTTTCGCGATCACGGATTCTTTCCAAAGACTTAAATCGTCTTTCCGTGAAGAAATAACTTGGATCTACAATCTCTAATCCTTTTTCTTTTGCAAAAGTAGATGCTCCTTCTCCAGATAACATCACATGCTCAGAATCCGTCATTACCATACGTGCAGCTTCAATCGGACTTTTGACATCCTTTACGCCTGCAATAGCACCCGCGTTAAGTGTTTTACCATCCATAAATGATGCATCTAACTCATTAGTTCCAGCATTGGTGAATACTGCTCCTTTTCCTGCGTTAAATAATGGAGATTTCTCCATCACCTGAATGGTTTTGATTACCGCATCACCACTAGTACCGCCGTTCTCTAAAATATCATAGCCTACTTTAATGGCCTCTTCCAATTTCGCCTTGTACTCCGCCTCCTTTTCTGGGGTCATGTTTTTCTTCAAAATAGTACCTGCTCCACCATGAATAATAATAGCAAACTCGTTTGTTTTTGCATCAGTTCCTGAGTTCTCCACTGTATTTGGAGAACATCCGAGTAAAGCCATAAAAAGCGATACAATAAAAATGTTAGCTCTCATAATTAATTGTTTAATTTCAAACAAAATATTTGATTTCTGTTTAATTTATAAATCACGAATTATTTGTAATTTCGGACTTCAATTTACGCAATATTAAACGAATTTACTATGACCGATTTCGGAATCCCACAAGCATTAGAAACCTTAGGATTAAAATCTATTAATGAAGGAACTTCTACTGGACAACATAATTTTTCAAATGGAGAAATCATTGAAAGTTTTTCTCCTGTTGATGGACAATTAATTGGGAGTGTAAAGTCAACAACTAAAGAAGATTATGAGGTAGCGATGAAAGCGGCTTCTGAAGCATTTAAAACCTGGAGAACTACTCCAGCTCCGCAACGAGGAGAAATTGTTCGTCAATTTGGAGAAAAGTTAAGAGCTAAAAAAGAAGCACTAGGGAAATTGGTTTCTTACGAAATGGGTAAATCGTATCAGGAAGGACTTGGTGAGGTTCAAGAGATGATCGATATCTGTGATTTTGCCGTTGGATTATCAAGACAATTACATGGTCTTACGATGCATTCTGAAAGACCAGGACATCGTATGTATGAACAATACCATCCCTTAGGAATTGTAGGAATTATTTCTGCGTTTAATTTCCCGGTTGCCGTTTGGTCATGGAATACAGCATTAGCATGGATTTGTGGTGATGTATGCGTTTGGAAACCTAGCGAAAAAACACCTTTGTGTGGGGTAGCTTGTCAAAATATTATCGCAGAAGTGTTAAAAGAAAACAACCTGCCAGAAGGAATATCTTGTTTAATAAATGGAGACTACAGAGTTGGTGAATTTATGACCAAGGATTCCAGAATTCCCTTAGTATCGGCCACGGGATCAACACGAATGGGTAAGATTGTTGCGAAGGAAGTAGCAGGAAGATTAGGGAAAACATTATTAGAATTAGGTGGAAATAACGCGATTATTGTTACTCCGGATGCCGATATCAAAATGACCGTCATTGGGGCTGTTTTCGGAGCCGTAGGAACCGCTGGTCAGCGATGTACTTCTACACGGCGTTTAATTATTCACGATTCAATTTATGATCAGGTGAAAGAAGCGATTGTAGGTGCTTATAAACAACTTCGAATTGGCAACCCGTTAGATGAAAATAACCATGTTGGTCCTTTAATCGATATGGATGCGGTTGGCATGTATGAAAAAGCACTAGAAAAAGTTGTTGCCGAAGGGGGTACTATTTTGGTTGAAGGCGGAGTATTGGCTGGAGAGGGTTACAATTCTGGCTGCTATGTAAAACCAGCTATCGCAGAGGCTCAAAATCATTTCGAAATTGTACAGCACGAAACCTTCGCTCCAGTATTATACTTATTAAAATATAGCGGTGAGGTTCACAATGCGATTGAAATGCAGAACGGAGTTGCACAAGGATTGTCATCTGCAATTATGACCAATAATTTACGCGAAGCAGAGGCCTTTTTATCACATGCTGGTTCCGATTGTGGAATTGCCAATGTTAATATTGGAACTTCTGGAGCAGAAATTGGTGGTGCCTTTGGAGGTGAAAAAGACACTGGTGGTGGAAGAGAATCTGGTTCAGATGCTTGGAAAATTTACATGCGAAGACAAACTAATACCATAAATTACACAACTGATTTACCTCTAGCGCAAGGAATCAAATTTGACTTATAATATTTATAGCTCAACTAGTAAAGTCGCCAAAATGGCGACTTTTTTATTTACAAGTATCTGACTTTCTCATATGTAAAGGTTTATAAAAATTTTTAATATCTTTAGGGTAAAGGTTTATAATTTAAAGACGAAATAACCAAATATACAAAGCGTTAAATTCCCCAGATATTATAAAATTATATCTATGAAATGAAAAACGCGATTAGAGAATTAGGAATCGGATTTATTATTGGAGCAATCACCTTCTGGTTTGTTGAATACAATGCAAGAACTCTGCTTGGAATTCCATTGAAATATTATCTTATTGTGGGTTCTGCAACCACAGTTTTTGGATTCAAATATTTTCTAAACAAGGAAATTTTAAAAGTCACTTTTTTTGTAACCCAGGGAATTTTATTAGGTCAACTTGCAAGAATTTTGTTTGATATTTCCAAGGATAGTCAAACACACAATTTATTAGCTGTAGAACTTTTTGACACCTTAATTGTATGTTTCCTAAGTGGACTGGTGGGGGGATTCCTCACCTTCTGGTTCAAACACCCTAAACCAAGTCAATAACCAAATAAAATAAGCGTATGACCTTATTTATAGAAGCCACATTGGTGATTTGGGTATGTATAACAGCTCTTTGGTTGTTAAGTGTATCCCTTAAAAATGCAAGCATAGTCGACATTTTCTGGGGCTTCGGATTTGTTATTGCAAATGCCTATTATTTCTCTCAAGCCGACAATTATGATCTAAGAAAAATCATCTTGTTTTTACTGGTTTCCATTTGGGGATTGCGATTAACTATCTACCTCGCTATTCGAAATATTGGTAAACCAGAGGATTACAGATATCAGCAATTCCGCAAAGATTATGGCCCCGAAAGATATTGGTGGTTTAGTTATTTTCAGGTCTTTCTTTTACAAGGTGCTTTAATTTTAATCGTTTCACTCCCACTCTGGCATGTTCAAACCACAGCAAGCTCTCCTTTATCTATAATAGATTATCTGGCCATGGCAGTATGGTTTATTGGCTTTTGTTTTGAAGCAGGTGGTGATTATCAATTGTATCACTTTAAAAAGAATCCAGAAAATAAAGGGAAAGTTCTGAATACTGGTTTTTGGAAATATACAAGACATCCTAATTATTTTGGTGATGCTGCTGTTTGGTGGGCCTACGCATTATTCAGTATTGCTGCTGGGGGTTATTGGCAAATCATTGGATCAATCATCATGACACTATTAATTATCAAAGTATCGGGAGTAGCCATGTTAGAACGAACATTAAAAACTACTAAACCTCAGTATAAAGACTATATCAAAAAAACAAGTGCTTTTATTCCCTGGTTCCCAAAATCATGATTGAATTTATAAAAAACAATATTTGGCTCATTTTATTCATTATCTGGGGGCTTCCATTAAGTATGTACAGAAGTAGATTCAGAAAAATTATTTACCAAACTGACGATTGGACAATCAATATTAAACCGCTGTTCTTAAAAGAAATAAAAGGGTTGTTCAGAAATTT
>JALQZD010000214.1 GCA_023258495.1 Polaribacter sp. | reverse complement strand
TGCATCAGAAATGGGTACATAACTTGAAAGTCTGGAATAGGTTTTACTAAACAATTCAAACATTTCGTCAACATAAGGCAGAATGTCTTTCGTTTTAGTAAACGTTTTGGATTCTAGTCCGAAACGCTTTTTAATAATAGCTCCGATTCTTCGATAATACTTCTGATCAACATTTTTGAACAAGAACTTATTTTCCAGGTATTCTTTCTCTTTTATGAATCCAAGTTGCTCTAAATGTTCTTTTTGATATGGATTGTGATACCAGGTAATCATGGTTCCCAAATGATCGAAGCCTTCCGTTAAAACACCGGTTTTATCTAAATTGTTAAATCCGACAGGTCCTTCTATATATTCTAATTTGTTTTCTTTACCAATTTCTTCAACTTTCTCAAGTAGTTTTTTGCTCACTTCTAGATCATCAATCGTATCGTACCAGCCAAAACGCATTTTTTTGATATTTTGTTTTTCGACTTCATACGAATTGATAATCGCGGCAATACGGCCAGCTGGCTTACCGTTCTTTTTTGCCATAAAAAGTCGAGCAGAGGCAATTTCAAAAACCGGATTTACCGAAGCATCAAAATTGGAAACTTCATCAGCAATGATGGGAGGTACGAAATATGGATTTCCTTTGTATAATTGAATTTGAAACTTGACGAATTCTTTAAAATCCTTTTTAGAAATGACTTCGTGAATGCTTATGCTACTCATAAATTTAATTTCTTTTTCGCCTTTTGCGAGTTCTCTTGCTCTCCTTCTTTTTGAAAATAGTAAACATTCTTGAGAAGAATCCGCCTTTCTTTTTATTGTATTTGGTTATCGGTGAATCTTCGATGCGATTCCCGTACTCATCAACTTCATAAAAGTCATCTTTATGCCTGTTGATACGATACGATATTCCAAAACTGGTATATGCTCCTTTCGCTCGTCCTTCTTGAAGATAGCGCAGAGAGGCATTTAGTTGTAAATCTCTATTGAACAGAAATGCTAACCCTGTTCCGTAATTCACATTATTCTGATTGTCCTGAAATACGGATTGATTTTCAAAAAAAGTGGACCATCGATCACTGATACTGATCGTTGCCGTAATGATGTACGAGATTTCTGAAAAATCAGTGCCTATATAATCGTAAAATACGTTTGTGATCAAATTGAATGAATTACTAAAATCATTTTGTAGCAATAATCCAACCCTTGGAGACATGCCGTTTCGTTGATGAATTTCACTCACAAAATCTGTATTCAAGCCGGCATAAACCGCAACCGACGGAATTAATCTTTTTTTATCAAAGGCGTTTCTTCGATTCCAGCTTCTGATTTCTTTTGATTTATCGTCATATTCCTGTTTGTATAACAGATATTTTGCTCCAATCGTAAAACGGCCAATTCCACTTTCATATCGCCTCGACGTAAACACATTTCGAAATGCAATTTCGTCCCGTTGAAAACTGAAATGCGCATTGAATTCAAGTTTCTCAGATATAAAACTAGTTCTAAACATTAACTCTGCTCCAAGGGATTGAGGTTGTGAAAATTTTGGAACGAGTTCTGTATTTCTGAAAAAGAAATTGGATTCAAATTGATAAATTCCAGATCCAACACTATAGGGGCTTTCAGAAAATCCAGGATTATTGGAATTGATTACTTCTGTATACTGTCCAAAAACCATGGGAGAAATTCCTATTAGAAAAGCTGATAAAATAAGTTTTGAAATGAATTTTTTCATGACAGTGCTTTGGTTTTGGAAAGCAAACAAACTTAAACTAATTCTATTAGTTTTGAAAATATTGAATCTGTCATTTGCCTTAAGTTTTGTATTTAATTAACGATGTAGTTCTTTACAAATTGTTACTTTTGATAATCAAGAACTCTAGATTTTAATGGGATTATTAAAAACACTCGCCATAATACTTTTCTTTTATTATGCGTTTAAATTTTTTGCTCGATTGTTTGCACCCTACCTGGTGAAAAAAGCAGCTGATTCTATGCAACGGAGAGCTGAGCAATTTCAACAAAGAGAGACTACTTCGGTTCGTGAAGGAGAAACGGTTATTGATAAAAAACCAACCAAAGAAAACACTTCAAATTCAAATGTTGGTGAGTACGTAGATTTTGAAGAAATCGATTAATATGAATATCAAAAAAATTCTTCCTTACGGAATAGCAATCTTGGTTTTCCTACTTGCTTCCTCAGCTTATTTTAATCCCGTATTGAAAGGGAAACAAATTGCCCAATCTGATATCACTCAGTTCAGAGGAATGGTTAAGGAGATTAATGATTACCGAGCAGAGAATAATAAAGAACCTTATTGGACTTCGGCTTCTTTTAGTGGAATGCCTGCGTATCAGATTAGTGCATATTATCCCAATGATTTTGTCAGAAGTGTCGATAAAGCCTTACGATTCTTACCGAGACCAGCCGACTATACATTTATCTATTTTTTAAGCTTTTTTGTACTGATGATGGCGATGAAAGTGGAATGGCGACTTGCGGTTTTCGGATCCCTTACTTTTGGTTTTTCTACCTATTTAATTATCATTTTTATTCCTGGTCATAATGCCAAAGCATTGGCTATAGGATATATGCCTTTGGTTTTAGCTGGATTTATTTGGGTGTATCAGAAACGATATCTACTCGGGTTTATAGTTACGGCATTCGCAATGGCTTTGGAGATGTATGCAAACCATGTCCAGATGACTTATTATCTCGGATTTTGTTTGTTGATATTCGGAATCGTTCACGGAATTGAAGCCATTAAAAACAAACACACTGCTGATTTTATTAAACAATCCGTAATTGTGCTAATTGCCGTTTTTATCGGACTTGGAATGAATGCTCCTAGATTGATGGCAACAAAAGAGTATGCTGAATTTAGCACGCGAGGAAAATCAGATTTGACTATTAATCCAGATGGAACACAAAAAGAAGTAAGTTCCTCGGGTCTTGATAAAGACTATATTACCCAATACAGCTACGCCAAATTAGAAACCTTCAACTTGCTAATCCCAAGGTATATGGGAGGAGGGACCGTTGAAGAATTGGGAGAAGATTCAGAATTATATCAATTAATAGCTTCCAAATTTGGTAAAAAGGGAGCTGATTATTTTACCGAGCAAGCATTAACCTATTGGGGTGATCAACCGATTGTTGAAGCTCCCGCCTATATTGGAGCTGTGATATTTTTCCTGTTTTTTATTGGATTTTTCCTTGTGAAAGGTCCTATCCGAAATTGGCTTTTTGCCGCAACCGTTTTTTCGATTGTACTGAGTTGGGGTCGAAATTTCGAAATTCTTACCAATTTTTTTATTGATTATGTTCCGCTTTACAACAAGTTCAGGGCTGTTTCCTCCATCCAGGTGATTGCAGAATTGTGTGTTCCTATTCTTGGAATTTTAGGACTCAAAGCCTTATTCTCCTCCGAAATCACATCCGCAGAAAAGAAAGCAGCACTACAAAAAGCAGTGTATACTGTTGGAGGATTAATTATTGGCGGATTTTTACTAGCTCATTTTTCATCAACTTTCGAGGGATTAAGAGATTCCACCTATACGAACCTTGAAAAACAATATCAAATTACTGGCGTGTTAGATGCGATCATCGCAGATCGAAAATCAATGCTGTTGAATGATTCCATTCGAAGTTTAATTCTCGTGACTCTTACCTTCGGATTGCTCTGGTATAAAAATCTAGGAAAATTAAAGTCCGAATTACTGATCGTCGGATTGATTGTTTTGACACTATTTGATCAAATTGGGGTCAATTTGAGATATGTAAACGCTGATGATTTTAGTCCGGCAAGAAAAGTTGAAAAACCATTTCAGGCTAGTGCAATCGATAAGGAGATTTTAAAGGATAAATCGCATTTTAGAGTAGCTAATCTTACATTAAGTCCATTGGAAGACGGAACAACCTCTTATTTTCACCAATCAATTGGAGGATACCATGCGGCGAAAATGGGACGTTATAAAGAGTTGTTTGATTATCAGGTAGCCCGTAATAATATCGAGGTGCTGCACATGTTGAACGCCAAATACCTCATTGTTCCAGATGATAAAGGAAATCCGCAATTGCAACTGAATGACAAGGCCAATGGAAATGCTTGGTTTATTCAAAATCTAAAACAAGTGACTTCTGCCAATGCTGAAATGATATCATTGGACAGTATACAATCGAAGTCAGAGGCTGTTATTGATGTTTCTGAAATTGAAACAGAATTGCCAAGTAGTTACGCAGTTGATTCAACTGCTACTATTCAATTGGTGAAAAATAATTTGACGGAGCTTACGTATGTGTCAAAAAGCAATACAGATCAATTTGCTGTCTTTTCTGAAATCTTTTATGCCGATGGATGGAATGCGTATTTGAATGGAAAATTAGTACCCCATTATCGAGTGAATTATGTGTTGCGAGGGATGCCAGTTCCTTTGGGAGACAATCAAATTGAGTTTAAATTTGAACCTAAAGTTATTCAGCAAGGTAGTTTGATTAGTTTGGTCTCTTATGGATTACTGATGTTACTACTAATTTTCGGAATCTTAAAATTTAGAAAAGCGAGTAAACAATGAAAATAGGAATGATCCTAGATGCAGAATTTCCACCAGATCCTCGTGTGGAGAATGAAGCTATTTCATTGGTCAAAGCTGGCTTTGACGTTTTTCTATTTTGTCTTTCTTACCAGACATCAAATCAAGAGAATTACAAAGGCATTGAGGTTCGAAGATATCAATCTTCCAAATTGGAATATAAGCTATCGGCATTGACGTATACGATTCCTTTGTACACGAATGCGATGAAACAAAAGATTCATCATTTTATAAGTGAAAATGATATCGATGCGTTACATGTTCATGACATAAGGGTGGCAGAAGCCGTATATCGGGCAAATAAGACTAAAAAGCTTCCTGTTGTTTTAGATTTACATGATAATTACCCAGAGGTCATGAAGTTTTATCCGCATCTTCAGAAGTTTCCTGGAAAATATATCATTTCACCGAAGAAGTGGAAACGAAAAGAATCTGAGTTTATAAAGAAAGCAGATCAGGTAATTACGGTCTCACCAGAATTCATTCAAAGTTTAGAAGATCGATTTCCGAAATTAAAAAGTAAATTCAAGTTAGTACCGAATACGATTCGTAAATCCTTTTACTCAGATTACACAATCGACGAATCCATCACAGAACGATTCAAAAATAACTTCACCTTACTTTATTTAGGAGACACGCACATTCGAAGAGGATTGGAAACGGCGATAAAAGCAATTCCTAATCTGATTGATGAAATCCCGAATATCAAATTGGTTATTGTTGGAAAGAATACGACAGATTACATCCTTAAGGATTTAGTGAAGGAATTGAACGTTTCAGCCTATGTTTCCTTTGAAGGATGGCAAAATATGAATTTGTTTCAGAGTTACATTCTAGCCAGTGATATTTGTATTTCTCCATTGCAACGCAATATTCAACATGATATGGCCTATGCCAATAAATTGTTTCAATACATGAGTTTTGCAAAGTCTATTTTGGTAAGTGATGCCATTGCTCAGAAACGATTGGTGGAACAAATTGATGCGGGTTTGGTGCATACAGAAAAGGAACCTAAGGATTTCGCCGATAAAGTAATTCAACTCTATCGAAATCCGTCCGAAAGAGAAAGTTTTGGAAAAAATGGAGAAGCTTATATCAAAAATGAATTCCATTGGGAGCAAACATCCTTAGAATTGATTACTTTGTATAAAAATCTACAAAACTGAAGGCGCTTATCATTACATATCATTGGCCACCCGGAGGAGGTTCTGGAGTACAACGCTGGTTGAAATTTGTAAAATACCTTCCAGAATTTGGAGTGGAGCCAATAGTGTATTGTCCAGAGAATCCTAATTATTTAAAGACGGATGAATCTTTATTACGAGAGGTTTCTAATGATACAACCATTTTAAAAACCCCAGTTACTGAGGTTTCGAAATTTGCTTTTAGACCCAAGAAAAAAACAACATCCGGAGTAGCAAATGCGACAAACAATAAGCTGTTATCTTTTATTCGTGGTAATTTTTTTACACCCGATGCCAAGGTGTTATGGGTAAAACCATCAGTCGAGTTTTTAACGGATTACCTTACTGAAAATCCGGTCGATGTAATTATCAGTACAGGTCCGCCACACAGCATGCACCTTATTGCACAACAATTAAAAAAATCGTTCGATATTCCATGGATGGCCGATTTTCGCGATCCTTGGACGGATTTGTATTACAATAAAGATTTCTATCAGTTAGGATTTGCCAAACGTAAAAATAAGAGGTTAGAGGAGAAGGTGCTGAAGACTGCGGATGTGGTTGTGACAGTCGGAAATGAATTAAAAAAATACTTCGATCGATTCAATTCAAATGTGGAGTTAATTACCAATGGTTTCGATGATGAAGTTGACAATCATGAAAAAATAGAATTGAGTCAAAAGTTTAGCTTGTCCTACATCGGTTTATTACCAAAAAGCAGTTTACCAACGAATTTATTGATGGCAATTCAGTGTTTAATTGATGAAAACTCCGATTTTAAAAATGATATAGAGCTGAATTTTATTGGGGATATTCACGAATCTGTTTCAGCTTTAATACATGAATTACAGCTTTCAAATTACACGAATTTTTTTGGATACGTTCCACATAAAGAGGCGATAAAATACCAGAAATCTGCTCAGGTTTTATTAGTACTTATTCCGAATGTTAACGGAAATAAAGGCATTATTACGGGTAAAGTATTTGAATATATGGCGGCTAATCGTCCGATCCTCGCCTTAGGTCCAATAAATGGTGACTTGCAGTCTATACTCACTAATAGTAACGCAGGAACTATAATTGATTATGACGATTACGTTAAAATAAAATCGGTTCTCATCGAATTATATACTAAATTTAAAACTCAGAAGTTAGCTATAAGGTCTAAAGGCATAGAGAAATACCACAGGCGAAATTTAACCAAACAATTGGCTGCCATAATTAAACAGATCAAATCATAGATGGGAATAGTAATCAAACAATCCTTTAAGAATACCATTATCATCTATCTATCCTTTTTGGTAGGCGGAATCAATACGATTATTTTCTATCCGAGATTCTTGGAGTCTGAATACTACGGAATCGTAACTTTCGTTTTATCAGCTTCAAATCTTATAATGCCATTAACCGCATTCGGAATTCAATATACCGTTGTAAAATTCTTTTCCAGTTATCAGGATAAGGTTCAGAAAGATCGATTTCTAACCCTTGCACTAGGATTGCCTTTTATCATTGCCCTTCCAATTGGATATTTCTGGGATTACTTTCACAATTGGATCATGCAAAGCGTAACTGCCGAAAATAAGAATGTGGAACAGTACACCTTTTACATTTATTCGATTGCGGTGAGTTGCGCCTTTTTCGAAATCTTTTATTCTTGGGCAAAGGTGCATTTGCAAACCGTCTTTGGAAACATTTTAAAAGAGTTTTGGAATAGGGCTGTGGTGATGATTTTATTGATTGCAGTATTTACCCAAACCATTACTAGACCTCAATTTATTGAGTTCTTAGCCATCGCTTACGTGCTGAGATCTTTGATTATGATGGGGTATGCCTTTTCGATATACATGCCTTCGTTTTCATTTAAATTACCAGATAATTTCAAAGAGATTATTCGCTATTCCTTGTATATCATTCTTGCGGGAAGTGCTGGAGCAATTTTACTGGATATCGATAAAGTAATGATTCCTGGAAGAGAAACTTTTGAAACAGCCGCTTACTATACTGTTGCTGTTTTTATTGGGACATTTATAGAGGCACCAAGTCGGGCAATGAACCAAATTTTACAGCCACTAACTTCTAAAACACTCAATGAAAAAAATGATAAGGAAGTAGCGGTGTTGTATAAAAAGAGCTCCATCAATCTTTTGGTAATTGGGGGGCTATTCTTTCTATTGGTAAACTGTGGTGTTCATGAGTTATTTAAATTGATGCCAGAGAAAGGTTATGCTGGTGGCGAATTGGTCGTGCTATTAATATCATTGGCGAAATTGTATACCATGATTCTTGGTAATAATGGAGCTATTATAAGCAACTCAAAGTTTTACAGAATTACACTTCCTATCGGAGTTGGAATGGCCATCATGGTATACTTACTAAACCGATGGTTGTTTACCATTTATGGAACAGATGGATTGGCATTGGCAACATTAATTACCATATTTAGTTTTAATACTTTCAAGTTGTTTTATGTAAGAGCAAAGTTTGAAATTGTTCCATTCACACAAAAAAGTTGGTTAATGATGTCTATTATTACAGGGCTCTTTTTAGCTTTCTATTTCTGGAATTTCTCCTTTGATGTCATTAATGAAACCACAAGTATACTGATGAATTTGCTGGTAAAATGTGCAATTATTTTCATTATTTATGTGGTGCTAATTATTCGACTGCAAATCTCAGATGAATTGACTAGCATGTACAATCAATTTATAGGTAGCAATCGATAGCATCGGTTAACATATGGAATAATAGGGCTAGAGCTAGAACCCTTGATTTTTTAAAAATTACTCCAATTGCATAAATAAGCACAGCAATATAATGATGTAGTGGATGAAAGTTGATACTGCATCGGTTAGGGTCGAAAATTGGATTGGCTAGAAGATGATCTAAATCAACCAACATTGAAGCCAAAAAAATAAGATACACGCGTTTCCAATCTGACCTAAAAAAGATGAACGCAATTAATGCTGGTGCAACCAGATGAAGAAAGTAGTGAAGTATAGTTTTTATTTCCATAAAAAAAAGCAAGGCTCTTACGCCTTGCTAACAATAATATAATAATATACTAGGGAGTTGTTTTTATATGAACAAAATTAGGCTATTATATTTCGATAGCTGTTAACCTAGGTTAATAAAAAGGATAGTTTTTTACGTATTCTGCTTAGCTGTACTGGAGTTATATTTAAATAAGAAGCAATATGATACTGAGAAACTAAACTTTCGATTCGAGGTATTTTCTGTCTTAACTTTAGATAGCGATCTGTTGCATTTAATACGGATAAATCATGAATTTTTGAACCAAAATTTCGGAATGCATATTCTAGCACCCTACTGTATAAATTTGAAATATGAATATCTGTTTTTGTCAATTTCATGAATTCCTTGAAATTAACTCGATACATTACGCAATCGGTTAAACACTCGTAGTACAATTCGCTTGGCTTATTAAAAATTAGAGACAACAAAGATGCGACGGGTTGATTTTCAATGACGAAGCTTCTCGTAAACTCTTTACCAGATTCATTTAAATAGAATGCTCTTACCACTCCTTTTTTTATGATGTAAAAATCTTTTGGAATTTCATTGCATTGAACGAGATACTCTCCCTTTGAAATATTCATTTGGCTTGAAATTTCAAGAAAAGAATTTAGACTTTTGTCTGGCATCTTGTAGAAATTATTTACAATGTCTCTGAGCATTTTGGCTGATGTCAAATTGATCTAGATATACGAAATTGTATTCGGACCCTCCATAAATAGGAGGTCTAAGATAGAAAGATTTTTTAAAAAGCCATTTTTCTCATCGAACATTTGAGTATATCGTTTGTTTGATTTTTCGGGTTGAAACTTTTTGTGAGCCACCTCTCGGTAATCATTTTTATAATCAGTACAATACGAAGATGATTCCTGAGTAGGAATCTTAATTTCCAATGTATCTAGGACGAAAGCAAGTGTGTCTAGATTAACATCATACAGATAGGTGTATTTTTTGGTAAAGATTGGAGACAATTCTTCCTCGAGCAATTCAAAAAAGGGAGAAGATCTGTACGTAACTTTTAAGGCTTTAAAATG
This sequence comes from Polaribacter sp., assembly GCA_023258495.1. GTDB lineage: Bacteria > Bacteroidota > Bacteroidia > Flavobacteriales > Flavobacteriaceae > Polaribacter. The sequence goes on along the minus strand of JALQZD010000214.1, from coordinate 548 downwards.
CTGATACTGCCATGGAAAATCATTTTCAACTTTAATATCTTTTGATTTAATTCTTCCTAGGGATGAATCGTATTTAATAGGAATACTTAGTAATTGCTTGCCGTTTGGCCCAGAGATGTAACAACGATTCCGATAACTTTGTTTTTGATAGTTATCATGAACTTCGAAAAGAATACTTTCCTCTTTTACCATCAGAGAATACTGATGAATGGAAGAGAAGTAAGTTGGAATGTAAATTCCCATTAGGCTTTTACTTTCTTCTTTTTGAAGTAACTATATCCGAAATAGAATGCAATCAATGCAAGTACTACATAGCGATAAGAAACAGGTTCTCCATCCCCACCAACTGTAGTAAATAATCTTTCCCAACGGATAGATTTAAGCTTTGCACCAAAAGATGGTGCATTGGCATCCCAACTGAACCATACCATAACCGGTTTCCCAAGGACATGATCAAAAGGAACGAATCCCCAATATCTGGCGTCTAAAGAATTGTGTCTGTTATCTCCTACCAGCCAATAATAATCTTGGGTAAAGGTGTAGCTTGT
>JALQZD010000144.1 GCA_023258495.1 Polaribacter sp. | reverse complement strand
AGTAAAGATGGGTTGGCGACCAAGTTAAAATCTGGATATTACACCATTAATACGAAGGAAAGTTTCAAATACCCATTATTTTATAACTTAAATGATGAGGTGGATTACATTTTGTACTTGACATTCCCTGGGAAGAATGAACACATATTGTCGGGGATATCGTACATATTATTATTGTCTCTATTCTTCATTTTTGTCATTATTTTGGCTTTTTCAAGTTCTCTTTATCAGTTAATAAAACAGAAGAAGATTTCCGAAATCAAAACAGATTTCATCAACAATATGACGCACGAATTCAAGACACCAATTGCAACCATAAATCTAGCATTAGATTCCATAAAAAACCCTAAAATCATTGCTGAAGAAGAAAAAGTTTTACGATACGTGAACATGATTCGTGAGGAGAATAAGCGCATGCACGGGCAGGTAGAGAGTGTTTTACGAATTTCAAAATTGGAAAAGAATCAACTAGAAATAAGCAAGGAAACTGTAGACATGAACGACATTATTAAGGATGCGATTTCTCATGTAAATCTTCTGCTTACTAATAAGAAAGGTAAAATTACAACGCATTTTGAAGCATTAACCTCAGAAATTAATGGAAATAAATTCCATTTAACTAATGTGGTGGTAAATATGCTTGAGAATGCTTTGAAATATTCTGTGGATAAGCCGGTTATTGATGTGTATACGGATAGTACTCCTAAGTTTTTCATCTTTAAAATTAAAGACGAGGGAATCGGGATGTCTAAAAACGCCCAAAAGATGGTATTTGATAAATTCTACAGAGAACAAAAAGGAAATATTCATGATGTAAAAGGACATGGTTTAGGATTGGCCTATGTAAAAGAGATTGTCGAAAAACATCATGGTACTGTTTTTGTTGAAAGTGAAAAAGGAAAAGGAAGCATTTTTACAGTGAAACTGCCTTTAATATAAATGAATACGAATTATATAAAACAAAAAAATGGGAAGTAAAAAGATTTTATTAGTCGAAGATGATCCAAATTTTGGAACCGTCTTAAAAGATTATTTAGCCTTAAATGAGTACAATGTTACTTTGGCTAAGGATGGAATAGAAGGATTAATCATGTTTAAAAATAGTGATTATGACCTTTGCATTTTGGATGTTATGATGCCTAGAAAGGACGGATTTTCATTGGCGCAAGACATCAGAAGTAACAATAAAGAAATTCCAATTATTTTCTTGACGGCCAAAACGCTAAAAGAAGATGTTTTGAAAGGCTACGCGGTTGGGGCCGATGATTATTTAAATAAACCTTTCGACTCAGAGGTATTGTTGCACAAAATCAGAGCGATTCTGCAAAGAAAAGAAAGTGATACTTCGGCAGAATCGGAGCAGTTCGAATTTGAAATTGGAACATTCTTTTTCAATTCTAAATTACGTCACTTATCTGTCGGTAAAGATAGCGAGCCTACAAAACTTTCACCGAAGGAAAGTAAATTATTACGAATGTTAGCGATTCACAAAAACGATTTGATGCCAAGAGAACTAGCCTTAACGAAGATCTGGAGAGATGATAATTATTTTACCTCCAGAAGTATGGATGTATATATCGCCAAATTGCGTAAATACCTGAAAGAAGATCCGAATGTTGAAATTTTAAATATCCACGGAGAAGGTTTCCGATTGGTGGATAAATCATAATCATTTTAAACATTTCTTCCCACCATATACTCAGCTATTTTTTGTAAATAGCTGAGTTTTTGTATTTTTAATTATGGCCGAATTAATCAGGATTTACGAGGAAAACCCGAACCAAAAAGAATTAGATAAAATAGCTAAAGTGCTCAAGAACGGCGGATTGGTCATTTATCCAACCGACACGGTTTACGGATTGGGTTGTGATATAACAAATTCAAAGGCTTTAGAAAAAATTGCCTTGATAAAAAAAATACAATTGGGAAAGGCTAATTTTTCATTTATCTGTGACGATTTAAGTCACCTTTCCGATTTTGTCAAACAAATTGATTCACCAACATTTAAGATTTTAAAGCGCGCTACACCTGGCGCCTACACATTTATACTTCCAGGAAGTAAAAACCTTCCAAAAGCCTTTAAAAAGAGAAAAACAGTGGGTATTCGTATACCAGATAACAATATTATTCGAGGATTGGTAAGAACCTTAGGGAATCCAATCGTTTCTTCATCAATTAGAGATGATGATGACGTGATCGAATACACTACAGATCCCGAACTAATTTTCGAAAAATGGCGAAACCTAGTCGATATCGTAATTGATGGTGGATATGGCGGTAATATTGCCTCAACAATCATCGATCTTACTTCGGGTGATCCTGAAGTTGTTAGAGAAGGTAAGGGAGATTTATCGGTGTTATAATCCACTCACCCTTTTCATTTTAGCAACAATCTGCTCCAAACCTAAATTGTGAATACTACCAATATGCGAATGCGTGTTCGTTGTATCGCTCACATATGTACCAGACTCGATTAATTCACCAATGATTTGATATGCTTCTCGAAATGACTTTCCGTTTTTAACCAATTCATTTACACTATCTACCGTAGATAAATATTTGTATTTATCTTCATCGAGATCAATTGGTTTTATGATGATTTGCTGAATGGCATAATCGAAAATTTGGAGGATTTCCTTCGTTTTTTCTATTCCGCCCAAAATGGGTTCTTTCAGCAATTGAAAATCTCTGTGATAGCCAGATGGTAAATTAGTAGTGAGTAAATGTATTTCAGAAGATAATCCTTGTATTTTATTACAATTCGCCCTTAGCAGTTCAAAAACATCTGGATTCTTTTTGTGCGGCATAATGCTACTTCCCGTTGTGAGTTCGTCAGGAAAGGTGATAAATCCGAAATTTTGACTCATATACAAACAAACATCCATGGCAAACTTAGATAGGGTATAGGCGATTCCAGATAATGCTGATGCAATGGTTCTTTCACTTTTTCCTCGACTCAATTGTGCAGCTACTACATTGTATTTAAGGGTATTAAATCCTAATAGTTCCGTAGTTTTTTCCCGATTAATTTGAAATGAACTTCCGTATCCAGCTGCCGATCCTAACGGATTTTGATCCACAACTTTTAATGCTGCCTGTAAGGTCATGATATCATCAATCAGTAATTCGGCATACGAAGAAAACCATAATCCGAAGGACGATGGCATAGCTACTTGCAAATGCGTATATCCCGGAATCAGTTGCTTCTGATGTTTTTCTGCTAATACAATTAAGCTCTCAAATAATTTTTCAATTAAACCTTTGATAATTAATAGATTATCTTTGTAATACAGATGCAGGGCTACTAAAACCTGATCATTTCTTGATCGTGCCGTATGGATTTTTTTACCTACCTCTCCGTACTTTTTTGTGAGTTCATATTCGATTTTGGAGTGCACATCTTCAAAGGAATCTTCAATTTCAAATTCACCATTTTCAATCTGATTTAATATTTCATCTAAACCTTCTTTCAATTGTTCTAATTCATTGTTAGTCAAATATTCGCATGATTGCAGCATCTCTGCATGTGCTTTTGAGGCTAACGCATCATATTTTGCGATATGAATATCGATTTCTCGATCATTTCCAACCGTAAAGTTTTCAATAATTTTATCGATTTGAAGTCCTTTGTCCCACAGTTTCATAATTCAAATTTTAATGGATTACTTTTTCTAGCAATTGTATGTATAAATCAATTCCTTCCTTAATTTCATTGATATAGATGTATTCATTCGCAGTGTGTGATCGAGTACTATCTCCAGGCCCAAGTTTTAATGATTGACAACTCAATACCGATTGATCGGAAAGGGTTGGCGAACCATATGTGGTTCTTCCTAAAGCTAGTCCAGCTTGCACTAGGGGATGATCCTTTGAGATAGCCGAGGAGTTCAATCGTAAACTTCTCGGTTCAATACTTGTACAAGGTGATTCCGCTTTAACTATTTCTGTAATTTCTTCATTGGAATATTTGTCATTTACGCGAACATCAATCACCAATTCAACTTCAGCCGGTACCACATTGTGTTGTTTTCCAGCATTGATTTGAGTTACGGTCATTTTTACATCGCCTAACACTTCAGAAGTTTTTTCGAAGCGATAATCTTTAAACCATTGCAATACATCAATGGTATTGTAAATGGCATTATTATCATTCGGATGTGCAGCATGACTAGGGGTTCCACCGACAGTCGCATCAAACACCACCAATCCCTTTTCTGCAATAGCTAATTGCATTTGGGTTGGCTCCCCAACAATAGCCACGTCAATTTCTGGTATAATCAACAACATGCTATTCAATCCATCTGGTCCACTACTTTCCTCTTCAGCTGAAGCAACAATGACAAGATTGTGATTTAGCTGATCTGATTCGTAGAAATAGGTAAACGTGGCCAACAATGAGACCAGACAACCCCCAGCATCATTACTTCCGAGTCCGTATAATTTTCCGTCTTCTTCAATAGCTTTGAAGGGATCTTTTGTATATCCGGAATTCGGTTTGACCGTATCATGATGTGAGTTGAGAAGAATCGTAGGTTTAGATTCATCAAAATATTTATTGGTCGCCCAAACATTGTTTTTATTTCGTTTAAAAGGGATATCATGGGCTTTAAACCAATTTTCAATCAGCATAGCTGTTTCCTCTTCTTCTGATGAAAAAGATTGGGTTTCAATGAGGTTTTTTAACAATTCAATTGCCTGTTCTGTAAGTTCAATTCTATCCATTATAATTGTATTGTCGTATATTTTTTATCCGTTTGATTGAATAAGTTTTCATTTCCGATGTAGACTTTGCTCACGCCCTTATTAATGGCGTCAAAACAATTCTTGAGTTTTGGAAGCATGCCATTGGAAATTAAATTTTGATCTAATAATTGCTCATAATCATCTGTAGTAATCCTTTCTATGACTGAGTTTTCATCAGAAATATCTAATAATACACCATTCAATTCGAAACAATAATACAAATGAGATTCATAAATTTCACTTAGACCAATGGCCAATTCAGCAGCAATGGTATCCGCATTTGTGTTTAATAACTGTCCTTTTCCGTCGTGGGTAATGGCACAAAATACGGGTGTTATTTCAGAGTTTAATAATCGATTAATATTTTTTGCGTTTATCGAAATCACATCACCAACCCATCCGAAGTCAATATCTTTAACGGGTCTTTTTACACTCAAAATAGATCCAGCATCAGCTCCAGACATTCCAATTGCATCACAATTTAGACGTTGTAAGTTGGCTACAATATTTTTATTGATTAAACCTGCATAAACCATCGTAATCACATCTAAAGAATCCTTGTCGGTGATTCGTCGACCATTCATCATTTTGGTTTCTACGCCCAATTTCTGAGAAAATTGAGTAGCCGATTTTCCGCCTCCATGGACTAAAATTTTTGGCCCTTTTATTTTTGAAAACAAGCTTAAAAAAGCAGTAAGCTTTTCCTCATTTTCAATGATGTTTCCACCTATTTTTAGTATTGATATTTTTTCTTTAGACATCTTCAAGCAATTTCTTTAACACCAATTGAGCAGCGTAGGTCCTGTTGTTCGATTGTTCAATAGCCAATGATTGTTCGCTATCTAATACTTCATCTGCAACAACTACATTTCTTCGAACAGGTAAGCAATGCATAAAATGTGCATCCTTAATTTTTTCTTTAGTAATCATCCAATCCTCCTCGACATCATTTATTTCTCCGTAATTCTCGTAGGAACACCAGTTTTTGGCATACACGAAATCGGCATCCTTGAAGGCGTCTTCTTGATTGTGAAAAATTGGGGTCTCAGCGGTTATTTCCGGATTTAAATTGTATCCTTCTGGATTTGTAATAACAAATTCAACATCCAATTTCTGCATCGCTTTTACAAAACTATTGGCTACGGCATGAGGCAGTTTTTTCGGATGTGGTGCCCAACTCAATACCACTTTCGGTTTCTTTTTGGTAGTAAATTCGTTTATGGTTATTGCATCTGTCAATGCTTGAAGCGGGTGCCCTGTAGAACTTTCTAAACTCACAATGGGAACTGTAGCGTACTTTTGAAATGCAGTTAATATATGTTCGGATTCATCTTTAGATTTATCCTCAAGCTTTGGAAACGCTCTGATTCCAATAATATCGCAATACTGTGAAATAACCGCGGCGGCTTCTTTAATATGCTCGGCCGTAGTTCCATTCATTATGGTGCCATCTTCAAATTCGATTCCCCATGCATCCTCCGAGACATTCATCACGAAAGTATTCATTCCTAAATTCAATGCCGCCTTCTGCGTACTCAATCGCGTTCTAAGACTTGAATTGAAGAATAATAAACCGATTGTTTTGTTTTTTCCTAGGTTTTTGAAGGCCAATGGATTCGCTTTTAATTCTAAAGCTTCTTTGGTCCATTGATTTAAATCCCTAATCTGATCTATTGAACTGAAGTGTTTCATGATAATTCGGATTTAATAGCATCAAACAAGTCGTCGATATGTTCCTTTTTTAAGGTAAGCGGCGGAAGAATTCGAAGCAAATTTGGATTCTTAGAGCTTCCTGTAAAAATGTGATGTTTATAAATTAGGTTACTTCTAAGTTCTTTTACAGGGAAATCAAATTCAAGTCCTAGCATTAACCCTCTACCTTTAACTTTAGCATGTTTTTGGATGCTCGATGATTGTTGTAAAAAGTAGGAATAAATTTCAAATACATTTTCCATCAAACTTTCTTTTTCAATGGTTTCTAATACCGTTAAAGAAGCGATACAGGCCAAATGATTTCCGCCAAAAGTAGTTCCTAATAATCCGTATGAAGCCTTAATAGCTGGGTGAATTAAGATACCACCCACAGGGAACCCGTTACCCATTCCTTTCGCAATAGAAATGATTTCAGGTTCAATATTATATTTTTGAAATGCGAAAAAATCACCTGTTCTTCCAAAACCAGACTGAACTTCATCAGCAATTAAACAGGCTCCATGTTCTTTGCAAAGTTGATCGAGTTTTTCATAGAATTGAGCATCTGATTCTCCCAAACCACCAACACCCTGAACAAATTCAACGATTACAGCACAAACATCACCTTTTTTTAGTGACTTTTCAACTCCGGTTATATCACCTAAATCAAAAAATTCAACCTCTTGCTGTGCATTCACTGGTGCCACTATTTTGGTATTATCGGTTGCTGCTACTGCTGCTGATGTTCTTCCGTGAAAGCTATTTGTAAAAGCAATTAACTTCTTTTTATTGGTGTGAAATGATGCTAGTTTAATCGCGTTTTCATTGGCTTCTGCACCAGAGTTACACAAGAATAATTTGTAATCTGTACAACCTGATAATTCAGTCAGTTTATTGGCCAAATTGTTTTGCAAGGGATTCTGAATACTATTGCTGTAGAATCCAAGTTTTGAAACCTGATTTGAAATATTCTTTACATAGGAAGGGTGTGAGTGACCGATAGAAATAACGGCATGTCCTCCATAGAGATCGAGGTATTTGTTACCCTTATCGTCATAAACGTAGACATCCTCTCCTTTTACAGGAGTGATGTCAAACAATGGATACACGTCAAATAAACTCATAGTTGTTCTGTTTTAATCGTGTTGATTTTTTTGAAAGAAGTGACCATTCCCTGGATCAACGAAGAGCTTAATCCCTTATGTTCCATTTCGTTCAGTCCTTCGATAGTACAACCTTTTGGGGTCGTTACTTTATCTATTTCTTGTTCAGGATGATTTCCTGTTGTAATCAAAAGATTAGCAGCTCCTTCACTGGTATACATCGCCAACTCCTGTGCTTCTTTAGCATCAAAACCCAGCTGTATAGCGGCTTGGGTAGTCGCTCGTATTAATCGCATCCAAAAAGCGATACCACTGGCACAAACAACTGTTGCTGCTTGCATCTGACCTTCTGGGATGACTAAAGAATTTCCTAATCGATTAAAAATGGCTTCAGCGACTTTGATTCTTTTGTGTCCCATTTCATTGCTGCAGAGACAAGTCATCGATTTTCCAACGGCAATTGCTGTGTTAGGCATGGCTCTGATTATAAATCGTTCAGAACCAACTATTTTCTCAATTTTCGAAATTGTATAGCCCGTAATTGTTGAAATAATCACATGATTATCACTCAGGTAGGACTTGATTTCTTGTAATATCTTTTCAAAGTGTGCTGGCTGAACGGCAAAAATCAAAATATCTGACTTTTGAACAGCCTCAACATTATTTGTAGTTAAGGAAACATTGGAATATCCGTCAAAATTCGAAATATCCTCCAGATTTCTTTTGGTCAAATACAATGATGTAATTGCATTATTCGATATCAATCCTTTGGCAATCGATTTGCCTAAATTTCCTGTTCCTATTATAGCGATTTTCATAGGTTGTATTTTTAAAAATAATTAGCTTTTAATTGAAGACCGAGATCTTCATCAAAACCAAAAATCAAATTCATATTGTGAATTGCTTGTCCAGATGCTCCTTTTAATAAATTATCGATCACGCTCGTAATCAATAGTTTATTTTTAAATTTCTTAAGGTGCAATAAGCAATTATTAGTGTTTACCACTTGTTTTAAATGGATTTCATCATCCGATAAATGTGTAAACTTCGCATCGGAGTAATACTTAGCATATAGTTGTTGAGCATCTTCTAAACTACCATCAAAATCCACATATGCTGTGGCAAATATTCCTCTTGAAAAATTACCTCTGTTTGGAATAAAATAGATTTCATTTTCGAAATCATTTTGCAAATCAGTTACGGTTTGATTGATTTCACCCAAATGCTGATGTGTAAATGATTTATAATGTGAAAAGTTATTGTCTCTCCATGTAAAATGTGTGGTGGCCGATAGAGAAGTACCAGCACCAGTAGCGCCTGTAACAGCATTCACATGCACATCACTCGTAATCAATTGTGATTTGGCTAGTGGTAACAGAGCCAATTGAATCGCGGTGGCAAAACAACCAGGATTTGTAATATGTTTCGAGTTTTGGATGGCTAATTTATCCAATTCAGGTAATCCGTAGGTAAATGTTTTGTTTTGAAATGAACTGTTTTCAGAAAGTCTGAAATCATTGCTTAAATCGATGATTTTTGTTGCATCAGAAAATGAATGTTGTTCCAAAAATGCCTTCGAATTCCCATGGCCAAGGCATAGGAAAAGAACATCGATATTAGGATTGATGGATTGGGTAAATTCCAAATCGGTTATACCTGTTAAATCCTGATGGATTTTAGAAACCTTATTCCCTGAGTTTGAGGTACTATACACAAAATTAATAGCTGCTTTCGGATGATGAATTAACAATCGAATCAATTCACCAGCGGTATACCCAGCACTTCCAATAATTCCGACCTGTATCATTTTATTCATTGATTTGATTGTAAATTTTATTCTGATTGGAAAGAATTTTTATAAATCCTTTCGCTTCCTCTGCTGTCCATCCTTTATTTTCTTCTCCGTAAGTGCCAAATTTAGACGCCATCAAATCGTGTTTCGATTCAATTCCGTTTAGATTGAAATGATAGGGATTCAGCGTTACAAATACCTTTCCGGATACTTTATCCTGAGACGATGTCAAAAAGGATTCAATATCCCTCATCACCGGATCCAGATATAATCCTTCGTGCAAATGCATTCCGTAGAAACTCGATAGATATTCTTTGTGTTGCAATTGCCATTTGGTAAGTGTATGCTTTTCGAGCAAATGATGCGCTTTTAGCGTTATCAATGCGCCTGGAGCTTCGAATCCGACTCTTCCTTTGATTCCCACAATAGTGTCACCAACATGAATATCTCGACCTATCGCATATGCTGATGCT
>JALQZD010000018.1 GCA_023258495.1 Polaribacter sp. | reverse complement strand
CACTTACCCGTGCTCGTGAAAAGGTTTATTTACTGGGCTTTTCTGATGAATTTATCGCTAACGATTAGCGAAAGAGATAGTGTAGGGCAATGGTTCCGTAAGTATTTCCATCATCAAACACCAATCCTTTGGATTTACTGGTGGTAAAATGATAAATATAGCCAAAGTTGAAACGATGGGCAGAAAATAAAAGTCCGGCTTGTAAATGAAATACGAGCGGAATTAATTCTTTAGTAACTTCACTGGAAGTATTCAAGAAACTTCCCTGAATCGTAGCATCATACATAGCCAATCGAAACATCGGATTGATGAATAAAAAAGATTCGATTCCTCTTTTTGCTGATGTATGATTTAAATGGGTGTCAAAAGCCATTGTATTGTGTATTGGAGCTAAGGTTTTAAATCCGATTCTGGTATAAAATCCCGAGGCTACATCCGTATAAATCGTTCCTATGGAACCCTTGTTTAACCATGTGATATCCAATACGTTCGAAGGCCCTCTGTACAATGTTTTGGCATAGGTTAGTCGGGCATTAAGCCCAATGGCAGATTGAATTTGATATTTCCATCCTTCAGCCCTTATGAATCCGTATAGATCGTGAATAAAATCCTGAATTTCTTTTCCACGGGCACCGGGTCCAATAATACCTAATTGATAATTTGTCGAAAAAAATTGATCCTCAAATACACGAGTTATTCCATATTCTCCAAACAGATATGCAGCAAAAGGTCGGTCATGCTCTTCTATCGTTCGAACAATAGCTTTTTGAGGCGTATACATTTCATGACCAATTTTGTACTCATAAATTCGCTTAATCTCGCTATTTTTGCTTTTTTTAGAGGCATATTTGTAAGACAAGAATATTCCACTAGTGTAATATTTGTCTCGATGTTCAGAAGTATAAAGGTCATTATCTGTAATAATTGAAAACTGCCTGGAATACGATTCTTGAGCACAGCAGGCCAGACCAAAGAAAAAGACGGCCAAAAAGGTCAATTTGTTCATGAAAACAAAGATAACCGAACTGAAAGAATTTGTTTCCTTTTTTAGTTGTTAGTTCCATAGAGAAATGATAAATTAATTGTAACCATGGTAGATCCTAACTTAATCACTGCTGAAGAGTTTGAATCCTTAGCATCCAAAGAAGAGCTAATCGCTCTAATGAAGAAGAAAAAGAAGTCCTACACGAAAGTGATGCGTGATTTAGACTACGAACGTCAATTGCGATTACTCCAAATTGAATTGGTAAAACTTCAACGCTGGATTCGTAAAGAGAAATTACGAGTGGCGATTATTTTCGAAGGTAGAGACGCGGCCGGAAAGGGTGGTACGATTCGAAGATTTATGGAGCATATGAATCCGAGATCATCGAGATTGGTCGCATTAAACAAACCTACAGATGTTGAGCGTGGGCAATGGTATTTCCAGCGTTACATCAAGGAGTTACCGAACTTAGGAGAAATCGTATTTTTCGATAGAAGCTGGTATAACCGAGCTGTGGTTGAACCCGTAATGGGATTTTGTAACGATAAACAATACAAAGAGTTTTTGCTTCAGGTACCAGAATTTGAGCATATGATGTATGAGGATGGTATGATTATCATTAAATTCTGGCTGTCTATATCAAAAGAAGAGCAATTGGCACGTTTTGAAGCCAGAATGGAGAATCCTCTGAAACGATGGAAATTTAGTCCGGTCGATAAAAAGGGGCAACTCTTATGGGATAAGTATACCTTTTACAAGTCTGAAATGTTTTCAAAAACACATACGACGTATAGTCCATGGACTATTGTAAAAAGTAATGATAAGAAAATTGCACGTCTAGAAGCGATGCGCTATGTCTTATCAAGATTCGACTATGAGGGAAAAAGTGATGAAGATAATTTATTGACACCAGATCCAAATATTGTAATGCGATTTTATCGTTCTAACCTTCAAATTGATTAATCATGGAACGACAATTAACAGATAAAGACGTAAAAAAGTTGAATAAAAGTAAAGCTTTATTGGCCTTACTTTCCAATGAGGATTTAAGCATAGGAAAAACCTTAAGATACCTTGATTATGAACGAAAGTTACGCAAACTACAGGTTGAACTGATTCGCTTGCAAACTTGGGCTATTGAAAATAATGAACGGATTATCATTTTATTTCAAGGACGGGACGCGGCTGGAAAAAGCGGTGCAATTCGTCGTATTACCGAGCGTATTAATCCGCGTCATATGCGAATTGTCGCCCTATCCAAGCCGAATGAAGACGAAAAAACGCAATGGTATTTTCAGCGTTATGTAGAACAATTTCCGAAGGCAGGAGAAATCGTATTATTTGATAGGAGCTGGTACAATAGGGCAGTAGTGGAGCCAGTTAATGGTTTCTGTACTCAGGAAGAATATGATACGTTTATGAATCAGGTGAATGATTTTGAACGAATGATTCTAGAATCGGGAATTCATCTGGTTAAAATTTACATGTCGATTTCGCGAAAAGAACAAGCCAAACGTTTTGAGGATATTCAAAGTGATCCTTTGAAACAATGGAAAATGACAAAACTCGACGAGAGAGCTCAGGATTTATGGGATGAGTATACAGAATACAAAGATGCAATGTTTGAAAAAACAAATACCGAATTAGCTCCGTGGAAAATCATTAAGGCGAATCGAAAGACAGAAGCAAGAGTCAACGTCATCAATCATATTTTGGATATGATTCCATACAATAAAGACTTGAAAATTTAAGCCAATAACTGCTTAATTTCTTTAAAAAGGAAATATACCTCACCAGCGATTTGACGATTTGTTTGTAAATAAATTTCGTCTTGTTCTGCGGTTTGATCACTGTATTTCGGATCTACAAATGGCAGATGAAATCTAAATTTGGCCTCTGGGATATAAGGGCAATTTTGATCGGCACTATTACAGGTTGTAATGGCAATAAAAGGCTTCAAGTTTTGAGGGTCGTCATATATTTTTGAAAATCCGATGATTGGACTGTTACTATTTTCATGAGTAATGGAATACACGGGGTTTTGGTGTGAGAATTCCCGTACTTTAAATAAAAATCCAACCTTTTGAAGTGTTTTAACCGTATTTCTATGAAAAGCGGTGATTTCAGTCCCTCCTGAAAAAGATGAAATATTAAGGTTGAATTGCTCTGCAGCAATGTGTGCCCAGACCTGACCCAATTGGCTTCTTCTCGAATTGTGTGTGCAAATAAAATTAAGGTTGGCAAATTTAGATTTGGTCAACTCGGCAGAAATCGCCATCGCCATTGATTGCAACAAATATTTTCGTTCCTTGGTCAATTGCAATTTTTTGTAACTTTTTTCAAAGAATTCATTTATAGATATAGTAGCAGTTTTTGTCATATTCAAGTATCTAAATTAGTACCTTTAGGCCGCAAAATTACTATCAAAAATCTCCTAATGATTTAATTTATTGTTAAGAATGCGTTTCCAAATTGGTAATATTGTTAGGGTTATCGACGAAGCTATTGAAGGGGAAATTATCAATATTTCCGCTCAGGCAATAACCATTCGCACTATTGATGATTTCGATTTTGAATTTCAACCGCATGAAATTGTTGTGATTAAAGAAAATCAAAAAGAGTTATCAAGATTTAGTGATATCAATAACTCGCTGCTTCAAGAGAAGTTGAAGGAAGGCACAAGGAAAAAATCGGTATTCAAAAGAGATAAGAACGAAGTAATTCTTGAGGTAGATCTTCATATGGAGCAGTTGGTACCTTCTACCAGAAACTTGGATACATTCGATATCTTAAATTATCAGATTCGTCATGCGAAAGACAAACTGGAATGGGCCATGGCGAAGCGAATTTCTAAGATTATCTTTATTCATGGAGTAGGAGATGGAATTTTAAAAAAAGAGCTCTTAGGATTATTAAAACGGTATCCAGTTCGGTTTACCGATGCTTCCTTTAAGAAATACGGGTATGGGGCTACCGAAGTATCCTTGTAATTAACTCCGAATTAATTGTATTTTTACCCCATGAAATTTGTGTATCTAGATAATGCTGCAACAACACCAATTGCCGATGAGGTATTGGATGTTATGCACGAATCTTTGAAACATTCCTATGGGAATCCATCTTCGACACATCAGGCGGGACGAAAGTCAAAGGCATTGATTGAAAAGGCTAGAAAAACAGTTGCTGCCTCTTTTAATGTTTCATCCAAAGAAATTATTTTCACTTCGAGTGGAACAGAGTCGAATAATCTGATTCTTTTTAACGCCGTTCATAATTACGGAGTAAAACGAATCATTACTTCCAAGATAGAACATCATGCGGTGCTACATCCTTGTGAGCATTATGCTAATAATGGCGATATCCAATTGGATTTTGTGCGATTGCATGCTGATGGTCATATTGATCTATCACATTTAGAGGAATTACTCTCCAATTCTGACGATAAAACCTTGGTCAGTCTGATGATGATCAACAATGAATTGGGTTCCAAATTACCGGTTGATGAAGTAGCTAAACGCTGCCAGGAGTATGGAGCTTTATTTCATTCCGATACCGTTCAGGTGATTGGTCATTATCCATTGGATTTGCAAAAAACACCTATTGATTTCATCACCGCTAGTGCACATAAATTTCATGGTCCGAAAGGCGTTGGTTTTGCTTATTTTCGGAATGGATTTGCTGTAAAACCCTTACTTCTAGGAGGAGATCAGGAGAAAGGAGCGCGTTCCAGTACCGAGAATGTTCATGGTATTGTTGGCTTAGAATCCGCATTAGAATTGTCTCTAAAACACTTAGAAGATGATATTACTTATGTAAAAGGTCTTAAAAAATACTTCGTAGAACAATTGAAAGCATGGTCATCAGAAATTCGATTTAATGGAAATAGCGATGATGTAGATCGAACTACCTATACCATAGTGAACGTTCGATTTCCAGTTCAAAACGAACTGCTATTATTTCAGTTGGATATGATGGGTGTTGGCGTATCTTCTGGAAGTGCCTGTCAAAGTGGTGCGTCTAAAGTATCGCACGTATTGGCCGAAGTGTTAAATGATCAAGAACAATCCAATGCCTCCATTCGCTTTTCCTTTTCGAGATACACGACTAAGGAGGACATTGATTATTCTCTTCACCAATTAAAATCTCAATTAAAAATTTAATTGATAAGATTTAAAATCCAGTTCCAGGAGGATCTGGGCTTTGTGCCTGAGCCTTTTTTGGATTTAAAATTAGATACGTTCCCAATGCCGTTAAGGCTGCATATTTCCCATAATTTCCGATTTTCTTCATCGCTTCTTTACGGGTGATGTCTTTTTGCTCTTTGTTTGTCTGATTCTTCATGATACCAAATTTCAGATTGTTAGTCGATAATGATTTTCTTATTTAACTTCCCTTTTTCGGTATTTAATTGTACAATATAAATACCTCTTGCTAATTTTGGTATAGCAATATCTGAAACTCCATTAGAAGAGAAGTTTTGTTGCAATACCTCTTTTCCTAACATGTTAACTAATTTCATTTGGGTTTTACCTAGAGCAATCCCTTCAATGCGTATGTTGGTGGCATGGGTTCTGTATACACTCACGTTTTCTAAATGAACTTCTGGTACATTTAAAGCAGCTGCAGTCGTATGAAGGTAAAAACGGCCAACGTCATTGACATCCTGAGACAAAGTGACCTTATATTCGTCATTGGCTTCATCCAGACGCGTAAAGGTGTTGGTTTCTCTA
>JALQZD010000378.1 GCA_023258495.1 Polaribacter sp. | reverse complement strand
CAATTTGAGAAACCTTAGATTCTAATTCTTTTTTGACTTGCTTGGCTTTCTCGAGTTGAAAATTTTGAATCTGTTTTTGAAACTGATTGTTTTGTTCAATAAGTTTTTCAATTGCTCCGAGAGAATTTTTCGGATTATTTAATAATTGCTTTATGCTTTGAAGTTCTTGAGATTGAGAATTCAAAAACTCCATAGCCTTAGTTCCAGTAATTGCGTGGTGTCGGTACCGTTAAACCCCATTTCGGTGTATGCTGCAGCTTACCCATACCGCTGTTGCTGATAGACTTGTCGGCATGATAAACCTCGTCTGGCATGTTAAAATATATTCCGGGCTTAATAACTTCCTTTTGTAAGTCCTGAATTTTTGGCATTTTAGTTCTCCTGTTAAAATTAAAAAAGTGCAAGGGGTTGTAAACATTTCTACGAATGAAGGACAATAACCCCTCCCCCTCTCGATGTTTACTTTAAGACTCCCCTTGCCTAGCCTTTAATGGTTTGAGGGGGCGTTCTTTGCTTCCTGCTTTTTAGCTTCCCTATCTTGAATAGACTGTTCTAGCCTTAAAAGTCCAGTCCACATATCAGGATATTTTTCTTTTATTTCAATCGCTGGCATATCTCCTAGAGTTTTCGCCTCCATATAATCCTGCCTAGCTTTTAAAAATCTTTTTTCCGCTTCTGAGGTGGCATGGCTTAGTGCCTTCGCAACTCTATCACGCTCTTTCCTGAATTCAGGTGTATCAAAGTTTTTTGTCATTTTTTTTATTATCTCCTTTGTAACAAATTTTTAAAAAATCTTCTTTGTAGCATTCTTTTATTTTTTCCTCTAGAACCACAAATTCATGTGTAAAAATTGGATGCCCCAGACGATTCTCAACGTCTTTATGTAAATCGGAAAAGAGACAACAAGCTACACCAGTGTAGCCACTGATAATAATTGCTTGTTCTTTTGTTAGTGAATCAGCCATAAAATGTTCCTTTTTATTCTTACAAAAAATACCAACAGGCTTCATAAACGCCCCAAAGTATCAAAAAAACTGGTATTAATCCCAGCAGGCAGCAACCCATAGTTTTAAAAAAATGCTTCATTATTTCCTCCTGTGCTGTGCATGTTATAGCCTTTACCTATTATTTTTCCATCATCAATTATTAAGCATTCTTTTTCTTTTTTTGAAAAGAAAAGTGTGCCATCAAAATTATTTTTCACCGGACACCTCCCAAAAAGCAGTTAACTTTTCCAGCTTCATTTTAGCGTGGGTTAAGCTAGGGCAATAATCACCTTGACAGTCTTTAAATCTAAGGAAAAAACCACCCATAATTAATAAAGTTATGAGCATTAATGCGGTTGCTTTTAATAAGCACTCTGAATGGAACATTTGATTAACTCCAGTTAGTTTACATTAAACCGAGCCTTTTATCCTCATGCTCAGGAGCCGCCTATTTAACAACGTTGATTAAATAAAGAAAACTCTGCATCTTCTTTGGTAGCGTGGAACTCTAAATAATCATCGTTACCGTTTTCAGCCGAACATTTCCAAATCGGTTCACCCTCATTTTTTGCAAATAATTCAATTAGCTCCTTCAGCTCATCAACAGCATACTCATTGTTAAAATCTACCGAATTTTTTACCCAATCTGACAAATCATCTTGATTAAAAGCATTTGCAAACACCGTGTAACAATAGTGTGTTTCAGCGTTATCAATTGAAGCTTGCGAGTTGTTAGGGTGTTTATATACGGCAACAGTAATGTTAGTGTCGGTATTGTTAACTATGTTGTGAATAGTTTGTGTCATTTTATTAACTCCAGTTAGTTGTTTACGTCACCAGTATAACAACCGCATTTTTTAAATGCAAGTCTTTTATGCAGAAAATATTTAATTAAATTTTATCTTTACAAGTGCAATCACTGAATATAACCTTTTTACAGTAAACATAGACTGGCGACTAACTTTTTTTATTTATGCCAGAGGAGCGGGCTAATTATAGCCACCGTGAGGACGCTAATATCACAAATCCAGTTTGTATG